>LDWW01000029.1 GCA_001045525.1 Chitinispirillum alkaliphilum
CGTGGCAGCGGACTGGGACTCTCAATTGCCCAGGAAATAATCCGCGCCCATAAAGGCAGAATCTGGGCGCAGTCGGTCCTGGGCAAAGGTTCCACATTCTTTTTTACTCTGCCTGTGGTTGACAAGGCACACAGCTGCCCGTCCTGATCAGTTTGGGTTAGGCAATTGTGTTTGAAATATCTCCATTTCTGTTGTATAATACTTTTATACTGTTATACATGGAGGCACATTGGATAGACTGAGGAGTGTTTCCATTTCTCCCAGACTCCTCAGCTCAGAGTATTCAACACCTGTGTTTTCATAAATATTACGGAGACTTGAGTGAAACAGAGAAAAGTGCCTGGTATACTTGGCAGTGAAAACAAAGGCCCCCTGGTGCTTATGTTTTCCTGTCGGGATAAGGTGCGGGAGATACTGTCAGTTGGCCTGGTCCAGTCCAATTACCGGATTATCCAGGCTGCAACTTCGAGTCTGGCCATTATAAAATCAACACAGATGCTTCCAGCTTTGGTGATTGCTGATCTTGCAGGAGAGAATCCAAGTGATATATCACTCGCTTTACGGCTGCGCAGATCGTCGAGGACCCAAAAAATCTCGATCTTGGTTATCTTACCCCAAAACCCCCATTCCTATGTTTTAAAGACAATGGCGGAATTAACTCCCCGCGATTCCGAAGACGGGGAGGGGATTGATTCTTTGGGGTATCCATTCTCTTATGCAAAATTTTTGGAAAAAGTAAAAGAGCTTGCACCTCCGCTCAACGTAAAACAGGATCCAGAGCGGGTCTCTCTGCCCACCACCAATCGTGGAGTGGCCAAGAGACTTTTTGATTCCTCATCGACAGTATCTAAAAAGCTAAGCGACATCGACTCTCTGATCCTTAAACAGTGGGTGTTCCCCTTTACTGTGGTAAGGGCGTTTGATATCATGGAGACAGACAAGAGCTGCTTTATGGAACTAAGCAGATGCATCTCCGGAGATCTGGCGGTTTCTTCTGCTGTGCTTAAAGTGGTCAATACGGTGTTTTATGCCAGCAGAAACGGCCGTATCACCAATATCAACAATGCTGTTGTTCGGCTTGGATTCAGGGAAACAAGAAATATTATGGCCTGTCTCTCCCTGATCGATCTGACCCCCGGTATACATGGAAAAAGTGGATTTGAGAGAAAAGAGTTTTGGCTTCACTCCTTAGCGGTTGCCTTGATTGCTGAAAAGCTCTGTGATGATTGTAGATTTGTTAAACCAGGATACGCTTTCATTTCTGGGCTCCTTCATGATCTGGGTAAAATACCTCTTGATAATTGCTTTGAGGATGTTTTCCCTTACCTTCTGGATGAGACGATCTCCTCTTTTGAGTCGTTTGCTGCAACCGAGGAGCGTCTGATGGATTTTAACCATGCTGAACTTGGGCAATATTTGGCAAATAAATGGAATTTTCCCCATATCATATCCCAATCCATTTTAAATCATCACAATAAGGATCGGATATTGAAGAATCCGGGAAAAGCGGAAAGGATGGTTCTGGGGGCCGTTTTTGCCGCCAATTTACTCGCTAAAGCCATGGGGATCGGGCACAGTTGCGATGAAATACTGGAGGAGATCCCTTTGGAGCTGCTCCAGGATCTCAATTTCAAAAATGGGCCGGATGAAACTTTCCTTTTCAAGATCCGCAAAGATGTGGAGTTATTCTGTCAGTTTATGAACCTGCCTTTTAACAACGACAACAATCTGAGGGAAACCGACAGCGGCAAAAAGTTTTCTGTATTTGTACACTATAATAATAAAGTGCAGTATCATCCCGTTGTTACAGCACTGCGCTGCAACGGATTTGAAGTAAAGGCCTCCGAGCGGATGTCGGAGAAGATGTCTGCAGATGTGATAATTTCAATGCCGGAAAAGGGACTTCCGCCAGAGATGATGTTATATGAGGATGAATTTTCAAAGTCGGAAAAAACCCTGAGGGTAATCCTGGTTCCTTTTGAGTCTGTCAGCAAACTGAACATTGATGATATAAGCGATAACAATATGCTGATAATGAACCGTAACAACCTGGATACCAGACTTCTGATACATGCGCTGGATACCTTTTTCCAAAAGTGCCGCCACTGAAGGAAGCAGGGAAAGGGCTGTTCATGCATATTTTGATGATGGGAACAGCTCCTGAGGGTCTTTAGGTTCAACCCTTACCGTTTTGCACCGTTCTGCAATCACCTCTCCCGGGGGAGCTTTTCGTCTCTTATGAACAAAACGGGCTTCGGTGACATGGACCTCTGCAAATGAGGTGTGTTTGGCTTTTGAGTACCACACGGCCAGCGAGGCCGCCTTCTCTACTACGTCTTTGGGCGGGTAAGGGGAATTTTTAGGGCGGCGTATAATCACATGACTTCCGGAGTGGGCGGCAACGTGCAGCCAAATGTCACTTGGTTTGGCAAAGCGGGTTGAAATTTCATCATTTTCCCTGCTGTTTCTGCCAAGAAAGATATCCCACTCCCCGGCTTTAAACTTCCTGAATGGAGTATGTTCCTCTTTTTTCCCTTTCTTCAGGGGTTCTTTTGTTTGAATAAACAGGGCTGCCTGTGATTTGATTTCGCTTATTTTCTCTTCTGTAATGGTGTTGAGGACATACTCATCCCCAAGCAGGGAATCGATCTCTGAGAGGCTCTTTTCTATTTTCCCAATTTGTACTTTTGTCTCTTCAACCTTTTCGAGGGAGACCTCATATCCCCGCCGTCCCTTTCTGGCCTTTTTGTAGAGAAGCTGCGCGTTTTGGTTTGCGTCAAGTTTTGGATTAAGGGCGATCTTCTCTGGCGAGCCGGTGTGAACATTGGTCAATTCAATCTCTTTTGTGCCGCGTGGAGCTGTCCGGGGTTCTGCCATAAGGGAGTCCGCAAGCTGGGTGTAGCGGATATGGCTTTTCGATTCTTCAAGTTCTTTTGTCTGTTTGTCTACTTTTTTCTGTTCGTGCTTTAGCTTTCTTCTCAGTTCTCTTTTCAGCTCAGATAAAATTTCCTGCGGTTTCTGTTCATTATCCATGCAACAATCCTTGACAGCTCTTTTTATTGGTGGTACAATTATTACAGATGCGTAAACAGGTTTTCTGTTTTGTACGACAGATGGAGGATAAATGGTAACAATTCTTACAGTAACGTGTCCTGACTGTGCCCAGGTTTCAGATATACATTTAAGCAGCGATGCAGGTGTAGTGATCCTGAATTGCCCGAATTGCTCATCTCCAGTTATGTATTTCGACAATAAAATATATCTTCTATCCCCTAATCAGATAGAGGCAATCCGAAATAGTGCCCGGGAATCAGATATGATGAATGTTCTTCAGAAAATTGTGTATTCTTCAAAGACCAAAGTGGTTGCTCAAAAGTCTTCGAAATACAGCTCCGGAAAAACCACTGAAGGGATGGGTGTGATAAGGAGTTCTGCAGAACAGAATGCTGCTGAAAGGGGCTATATAAGTGATGATGATCTGATAAATCTAAGAATCGAGCTTGAGAGGTGTACCGATTCAAAGGATTTTATCGATAAGCTTTAAGCTGGCATAATTTAATCTGCAGTACTGAAATCAATAGTTTCTCCCAGAAATGCTTTTTTCTGCTGCGTTGTTCCGTTTATTCTATATCGGTATGGCTTTAGTGCGCAGCGGGCCGAAAAATCACGAATAATATCGTATAAAGAACCACAATCTTGCCTGCAGCTTAAAAAAATGTTATAATTCTCTATAAATGAGTTTCCCCCTAATATTAAGAAACTATTATGGACAGTATAATTTCATTTGAGGATGTCTCCAAGGTTTACCGTCGCGGGTTCAGGGCGACTCCGGTACATGCAGTGAGTAATTTCACTGCTAAGGTATATTCAAACAGGATAACCGGTTTTGTTGGGCCCAACGGAGCGGGCAAAACCACATCCATAAAGATGCTTATGGGTCTTGTGAAGGCGACCTCTGGTAAGATTTCCATAGGTGGTTGTGATGTTTCAGATCCTCAGGCCCGAAAAGGGGTGGCATACGTCTCAGAGCAGCCCTACTTTTATCGTCATCTTTCTGTAAGTGAAGCACTTCGGTTTTCCTGTGCGCTTTTAAAAATCCCCTCAAATTTTGCAATGGATGAAGTTAAACGGGTGCTTGAGATAGTGGAGCTGAGCGGAAAAGAAAAAATGCGTATTCATGACATGTCAAAGGGGATGATGCAGCGTCTGAATATGGCAAATGGTCTGCTTGGAGATCCGGGGCTTCTTGTGCTTGATGAACCTATGAGTGGTCTTGATCCACCCGCCAGAAGGCTTTTCAGGAGTCTCTTCACCAAATTGGGCAAAGCCGGAAAGACGGTCTTTTTCAGCACACATGTTTTGGAGGATATCGAGATGGTGTGTGATGATGTGATTGTGCTGGATAAGGGAATGGTGCGTTATTCGGGGAAAGTAAGTGAGCTTCTGGCACGGGGATATCTTGGAACTGAGCTGATAATTGCAACGCTTCCCCCGGAAATCAGGGCGGGTTTTAGTGAAAGGGGATGGAGTATTTCCGATACCAAGGATGGGCAGTATATGATATTTGTTCCTGATGGGGATGGGTTAAGGGATTGTCAGAAGATCCTCTCTGAGTATGAGATCTTTTGCACCTCCGTTATCAAAAGGACGATGCCTCTTGAAACACTGCTTTACGGCAGCGCCATGGAGGAGAGATCATGAGAGTTTTAGCCATAGTGGCAATCAATACATTTAAGGAGACAATCAGAAACAAGATCCTCTATAATATTCTTCTGGTTGCAGGTGTTGTGCTGTTCATTTCCATGTCGTTTGGAGACCTTTCAGTTTTTTCAAGAAGTCAGGTGATGGCGGATTTTGGTATGGCCACCATGTCTCTGACCGGTCTTCTTTTGGCGGTTTTTATTGGGGTGGGGATGATAGGCATGGAGATTTCCACCAGGACGGTGTATGGTGTTTTGACAAGGCCGGTTGGAAGAGCTTCATTTATACTGGGGAAATTTGCAGGACTTTTTGTTACACTCGTGCTCAATCTTCTGATTATCGCCTCTCTTTTTATCTCTTCCATTCATCTTATGGGAGGGGATTTAAACTGGGGAATCATTTCTGCAATACTTCTTATTATGCTTGAGATGGCGGTTGTTATTGCTGCGGCGATTTTTTTCTCTTCGTTTACCACCCCCACACTTGCTGCAATTTTTACGCTTGGGTTTTATGCCGCGGGGCATCTTAACACCTATATCAATATCGGTGCCGGTGGGTTCGATAATGTGATCTGGCGTGGTGTTCTTGGGCTTGTTTATTACGTGTTGCCCAATCTCGACCATTTTAATATCAGAACCCAGGTAGTGTACGGGCAGCAGATTGCGGAAGGCTTTTTTCCATTGGTTCTGCTGTATGGTGTATTGTATACTGCACTTTTTCTCTTTTTGTCTGTGTGGATTTTCAGCCGAAAGGATCTGTAAAGTGAAGCGGCTGTTTTTTTCTCTCTTTACGTTGGTGGTCCTGTTTGGTGCGATTACGGCAACTCAGAGCCGCCTTACATCTGTTGTTGGTACTGCGCCCAAGCCTCAGAGTATGGCCTATCTTCCCAGCAGTGAGCGGGTAAAACCACTAATGATCGGGTATCATGAAACATTCTCCCACTATCTTTGGATCAGGACTGTTATTTACTTTGGAAGTCAGATGATGAGTGAGAGGGAATTGCCCTGGCTCATTCAGATGCTTGATATAATAACCCGTCTCCATCCACATTTTTTCCCGGCTTACGAATTTGCGGGTTTGTTGGTTCCTGATCTGTGTGGTGATCCTGATGCTGCGCGGGTAATAATGGAGAGGGGGATGATTCACCTGGGGGAAACCCGCTGGAACATACCTTTTATATTGGGAATGCTTTATTACAGGTACTATGATGATTATGAGATGGCTGCGCGGTATTTCTCTCTGGCTTCAAGGATTCCCGGTCCCCATTCACAGAGGTTGGCGACACTTTCAGCGACCTTCTTTCACCGCTCCGGGAGGGGTACAGAGGGGCTTGAGCTTTTGTTGCTGCTTTATGAGACAAGTGATAACCCCGAAGTGCGCAGGCATTTGGGGGAAAAGATTGAAGAGTTGGTTGAGGAGCTGAAGGGATGATACCGCTTATCGGATCTGTGAGGTCTCCTTTTTCTTTCAGTTTATAAGTTTTCACACCATTCTAATTTAGCACCATATTTTTTAGATTTTTCACTCCGTTTCTCTTCTCCGGTCTGGTATTTGCTCTTCTACAGAGGAAGAGAGGATAAATGTTTCCGGTTAACTATTTAAGTGGGAGAAGATTGCATGGCTGATACTCGGCAAGGCAACGATGGCGGTAACAAGCCAGAGATGGGAAACAATGTAGGGGGGAAATTTGTCCTGTGGAGATTTTTGCTTTGGGCAGTGATACTGACGATTCTCTTTTCTTATATATTTGGCAGTTTTGCTTCTCCAGACAGAGTATCAATATCCTACAGTCGTTTTAAGGAGCATCTTCGGGCAGAGAACATATCCAGTGTGGTTGTAAGGGGTGAGGAGATAAATGGTGAGTTCAGGGAAGAGCATAAGGTAGAGGGTCCAGCGGGGGATAGCATAGGTTATTCCCATTTTTCTACAGTCAGGCCTCCCTTTGAGGATGCAGAGCTTATGGGTCTTCTTGAGCAATCCGGGGCGGAGGTTGAAGCGGAGTCTGACAATGGCGGATGGCTTTGGAGTTCATTGATTTTGCTTTTGCCCTGGTTTTTGGTGATACTATACTTTGTCTATGCGGGCAGCCGGATGCAGAAGCAGATGAAGGGGTTTCCTGGTGGAGGTCTTTTCAATGTAGGAAAATCCAAGGCTAAGCGTTTCCAAAAAGAGATGACCAATGTAAGCTACTCTGAAGTTGCGGGGTTAAGCAATCCCAAAAAAGATCTCAGTGAGGTGGTTGATTATCTCAAGGATCCTCAAAAATTTACAAAGCTTGGAGCAACCGTTCCCAAGGGTGTTTTGCTTATGGGGCCTCCCGGAACAGGCAAAACCCTTCTGGCAAAGGCCACGGCAGGAGAGGCTGGTGTGCCGTTTTTCAGCACCTCAGGGTCGGAGTTTATAGAGATGTTTGTGGGTGTGGGAGCATCGAGGGTGAGGGATATGTTTGAGACCGCCAAGCGTGAAGCTCCATCAATAATATTTATCGATGAACTTGATTCTGTTGGCAGGGCCAGGGGAACCGGTCTTGGTGGAAGTCACGATGAGCGGGAACAGACACTTAATCAGATATTAAATGAGATGGATGGTTTTAATCCCAATGAATCGGTTGTGGTGATTGCGGCCACAAACAGGCCTGATGTATTGGATCCGGCCCTAACCCGTCCGGGGCGCTTTGACAGGCAGATCGCTCTTGAGCTGCCTCAGAAAACCTCACGGCTGCAGATCCTGCAGATCCATGCCTCTCATGTACCGGTTGCAGAGGGTACCAGTATGGAAAGAGTCGCGGCGAGAACTGTTGGGTTTTCCGGTGCGGATCTGAGAAATCTTGTAAATGAAGCGGCACTGCTTGCCGCAAGAAAAGGCAAACAGGAAGTAAACTCAGAAGACTTTGATGAGGCGCAGGATAAAATCCTGCTTGGAGCAGAGAGGGAAGATAAACTTAATGATGCGGAAAAGAGAATCGTTGCATATCATGAAGCTGGGCATGCACTTGTGGCAAAGCTGCTTCCGGAAACCGATCCTCTGAGAAAAGTAACCATCATTGCCAGAGGCAGGGCACTGGGTGCAACAGAGCAGATCCCCGATACCGATCGTCACAACTTCAACAGACGATATCTGTTGAGTCGGATTTCGGTCGCTCTCGGTGGAAGGGTATCAGAGAAACTGGTGTTTGATGAGTTGACCAGCGGCGCAGCTCAGGATTTAAAATATGTCACTCAGCTGGCAAGGAGAATGGTCTGTCAGTGGGGAATGAGTGAAAAGATTGGGCCCGCTACTTTTTCCCAGGGGGAGGAACATCAGTTCCTGGGAAGGGAGCTGATGCAGCAGAAGGATTTCAGTGAACATACCGCGCGTGTAATAGATGAAGAGGTGCAGAAGATTATAGCCGAGCAGGAAAAAAAGACAATCCAGGTATTAACTGAAAACAGGAAAAAGCTGGATTCTCTGGCTGAGGCACTGATTGAACATGAAACTCTGGAAAATGGAGATGTAGACAAAATTCTAAGTAATGCCAGTTAGTATCACTTGGAGAATGCAAAAATCTCTCTCTCAAAAAAGCGGCCCTAAACGGGCCTGACCTCGATTCAGGTACTGAACGGATTTGTAAAATCCTTAAAATATGGCAATGTCGCATCTTTGGCGGAAAGCTGAGGTGCGGCAGAGGGCCAGTCAATTGCCAGATCCGGATCATCCCACCTGATCCCTCCTTCTGATCCCGGTGCATACAGCTTATCCACTTTGTACTGTACTTCACAGTTCTCCCTTGTAGTGCAAAAACCATGGGCAAACCCCGCCGGAATATAGAGCATCAGAAAGTTCTCTTCACTCAGTTCAAACCCTCTCCATCTACCCAACGTTTTGGATGATGGGCGCAGATCAACAATTACATCATATATTGCACCTTTGGTGACCCGGATAAGTTTACTCTGGGCGTAAGGAGGGGCCTGAAAATGGAGTCCTCTTATTACCCCCTTCGAAACCGATTTGGAGTGATTGTCCTGAATAAACTGATCGGTTATTCCGGCATGTTGAAATTTTTCATAAGAGTAGGTTTCCAGAAAAAAACCTCTCTCATCATTGAACACTTTAGGTTTGATTACATACACATCGTCGAAATCGGTTTTAATGAACTCCATTTGGCTCTGTCCTTATATGTTCTGTTCTGCTATATCGTAAAGGTATCTTCCGTAGTCATTTTTTTTCATAGGTGATGCGAGCTCACAGAGCTGACGGGAATTTATATAACCCAGTCTGAAAGCGATCTCTTCGGGACAGGATACTTTCTGGCCCTGTCTTGTTTGGATTGTCTCGACAAATTCAGATGCTTTGAGCATAGATTCATGTGTTCCGGTATCAAGCCATGCTATTCCGCGTCCAAGATTGGTGACCTGCAGCTGCTCTTTTTGGAGATAGAGCCTGTTGAGGTCAGTTATTTCCAGTTCTCCCCGTTGAGAGGGTGAAAGCTGGCTTGCCAGTTCGCTTACCTGTGAATCGTAAAAGTATAAACCGGTGACCGCGTATTTGGATTTGGGATTTTGTGGTTTTTCCTCCAGTGAAATTGCTTTCCCACTCTTATCGAACTCAACAACTCCGTAGCGCTGGGGGTCATTAACCCTATAGGCAAAGACTGTTGCACCTGTTTTTCTCTGGCTTGCTTCTCTTAGGCACTCAATCAATCCATGTCCCCAGAATATATTGTCTCCAAGGATCAGGGCAACCGGGTCATCACCTATGAAGTCTTTTCCGATTATTAATGCCTGTGCCAGTCCTTCGGGACGGGGCTGCTGAGCGTAAGAGAGAGAGATTCCCCATTTACTCCCATCCCCGAGAAGCTTTCTGAAAGATTCCTGGTCTTGAGGTGTAGTGATGATCAGAATATCTTTGATACCTGAAAGCATAAGTATCGAAAGGGGGTAATAGATCATTGGTTTGTCATAAACGGGTATGAGCTGTTTTGAAGTGGCGATGGTTATGGGGAACAGACGAGACCCTGAACCGCCAGCCAGAATTATACCTTTTAGCACATCAACTCCTCTGCGTTTAGTGTGGCTAAAACTATAAATATACACAATCAGTCTCAAGGTTTTATGGAAATGAACAAGTTGTTACAAATCTGTTGCAATATGAGTCATGCTGTGCATACATGCTTCCCATAATTTATATAAAATACATAACTGTTGTCAGATTTTATGATGCCCAAAATGAATGGGCAGTTAATTTCAGGATTTGGATTCGGTTTATGTCAGAGCATACGATTTCTCAACTTGAAGATGTTATCAATGATTTTCTTGAGTATACCCGAAAAGAACGGGGGTATTCTGAACATACCATTTCTGCTTACAGAATTGATCTTGGACAGTATGTGACCTTTTTAAAACGGTCTGATGTTCCCACTGATCTGCTTTCGTCTCTGAATAAAGGCAATATACGTATGTACACCTATTCTCTCAGAGAGAACGGACTTAAACCAAAATCTGTTGCCAGGAAAATTGCTTCACTGAAATCGCTCTGTAATTATTGTGTTAGGCAGAAACTGCTTGCGGCTAATCCGGCGAAGGCTCTTGCAACTCCGAAACAGGAGAAAAATCTTCCGGTATTTCTCTCTCAGTCCCAGGCTGGGGAACTGAATTCGCTTCCCCTGGAAGGGGAAGAAAACATTCGTAATCAGGCGATATGTGAGATTTTTTATGGAAGCGGGATCAGATTATCAGAGCTGCACAGTTTGAATGTTGCAGATTTGGATAACCGGGCCATGACACTGCATGTAATGGGGAAAGGAAATAAGGAGAGGATTGTGCCGGTGACCAGACAAGCCATAGATTTGGTGAGGCAATATATCTCTTTGAGGCCTCCAGGGGAAAGTGTTAAAGATCCCCTTTTCACAAACAAAAAAGGGGGAAGGTTATCACGTCGTCAGATAGAACGAATAGTGAACAAGATGCTCACCGGTATCAGTACCCGAAGGAAAAAGAGCCCTCATGTACTTCGCCACTCTTTTGCTACACACATGCTTGATTCGGGAGCTGACATCAGGGCGGTGAAGGAACTTCTGGGTCACAGTTCACTTTCCGCGACCCAGATTTATACTCATATTTCGCGGGAACACTTGCTTCGGGTATATCGTCAGGCTCATCCAAGAGCTGAGAATACAAACAAGAAAAGTAACATTTGAAAATGCAGTTTTGGTGAACATTCAACAGACCGGGTGAAAGGAGAGCCGTCCATCCCTTAACTCAGGTTGAATTGTGCCAGAGGCGGCCCCCCAAACAACTTCATGCTATCTGTTACCCAAGCCGGTGTTCAGGCAAAGTGTTCTGTTACGAACTGCGGGGAGTTTTTCTTTTATTATGGTGAAAGGTTGAGTGAAAGATTCTCCTCCCGGGCCTGTGAGTTGGGCCCGCACATAATTACCCGGAATTGTTATATCGTTATAGGCAAGAAAAGGCCCCTCTGCAATGGCTTTACCCTGGGAGATCCATAGTATACGCATGGTATTTTCAGCTGATACACTTAAAATACTTCCGGTCTTGTCATGATAAATTGAGTTGATAACCGGGGGCGCTCCATCGGTTCCATAAATTGTACTGTTGGAAGAAAAATAGAATGTACCATTTTCCATAGCTTTCCTGACCTCTTCACCATTTAACTCTGGCAGCAGAAAAACGTTCCAGTTTTTAGCAATGTGAGCATCACGATGCATGTCATCATTTGCAAACCCCCACACCATTCTCTCCGGTAACAGTTCCGACAGTATGGCATCCCAGGTAAGTCTGTCCCCCTTGTACCTGTCTTCCTGGTTTATCACCTCCAGGCCTACAAGATGCGGATGGTTTTTGTAAAGATTAACATACCAGTCAATCTCTAAATTGTACCTGCCTGGGTGGAACAATACCGCAAGGCCTCCAAGTGCGCCGATCTCACTGAGTGCAAAAAGCTCATCAGAGGTGGTGCTGTTGAAGGAACAGAAATAACTCCCTAAATGATGGGTGTTTGAGATCTCGTTCCCTTCTATTGCAATCATGTTCAATTCACTGGGATCTCTGCCAAATGCACTCCAGGGCCAAGTGACTTTGTTGTGATCCGTAATCGAGAGAATCTGATATCCCCTTTCCCTGTATATGTCGATTGTTTGGTCAGGTGTGTATTTGCCATCACTCTGGGTTGTGTGGGTATGAAGGTTAGCTTTATATTGGCCAAAGGTCTCCCAATCCACAGATTCGTAGGGGTTTACCAGAGTGTTTATGTAAAGGGACTGTGTTATGGCAATACGGAACAGGATTGAAATGATCAATGTGACACTTTGTAATCTCATATATGCTCCGGGACTATCGTTTTACTTGCATTGTATACCTTGTGATACCAAACGAAGGTATAAATGGGAAAATAACTACAGGGTGTCATGTCAGGTCCAGTTTCGTGTTATAAAATTGAAGTGATGGGTCTCTTGTTCGGTTTATCAAAAAAAATGGCCATTCTGGTTTAAGTATGGACGAGACGTAACAGAACAATGAAGCGTTAAGATATAGGGAAAGAAATATTCTGGGCGGCTGCCGCGGACGTCACCGGTTCCCTTGCAGGCTCGTCGTTCCTCCTCGGTGCCTCGTTTATAGGGGCTGCGCGCAGACGCGTGTGCCCTTGGAGGGCACTGGACGCTTAAGAAAGCGCCACCTTCCAGGCAATCTGCCGCGCTTTGTCCAAGCAGTTTTAACTCCGGATTGTCTCGCTTTTCTGGGGCTTGGTAAGAAGAGTACCCCGGCCTTAACTTAACAATTATGGGGAATTTGATCCTAAGTTGCTTTGCCTTTGCCACACGGGCCGCTCACATTGGCAGGCAAGTGGTACAACTTCCGGCGCTGGATGCAGAAATTTTGGTATAGGGACTGCCACTTGGGACACAGGATGTGCAGATATTCACGCCGGAAAGCAAATTCAGGCACAGAAAACAGATGAAAAGTTGCTGAAAGGGGCCAGTTTGCGCACTGGAGATGACTTTGTATCACCATTTAAAACCCCTTGTTCCCGCGGTGGGGGACTTCGGAGGACTCAGGGTGACCGGAATGGGATTATTAATCGTTATACACCTTCCAAATAAGTTTAAGTTGACGCCTATGTGCTTACATTGGGTTCGGTCTCCCGTTTGAAGCACTGCGAAGACTCTGAATCTTGAGAAATATGGCATTTGATAAGCTGCCACTCTGCGCCCCCTGGCGTCTTGCCGGGCGGTTGGTTTAGATGATTTTTCTGACTCTCAATGTTGTAAAATAAAGATAAGTGACATTTTGTTTTACCGGTTATGTTTAAGGGTGATTCTAAAAGCCGCGAATTTCTGATAACTTCCCACAGCTAAATCAGAGTAGCTAAAAGGTCTGATATCTTTGACTTTTTATAACACATGCGGGCAAGTTTTTTACCATAATATTGTCTGTTTTGTGTATTGCTCCAATTAAATTTGTAACATTTCTTATTTTCCGGTAATCTAAACGGAAATCAATCTTGTCAAAGATCTTTCAGATTTTGGTGGGTGAATATCATTTTTAGCTCAGTAGTGTGTTTGAAATACCCTTAAAAAAAGTGACTGGTTATGGTGAAAAAGAGCGTTTGGCTGATCGTTTCAGGTGTAGTTTTAATAATTGTGCTGCTGTTATTGCTGGGAAGAGATGAGCCGGGAAGGGACTCGGGGGCAGGCTGGGGGCGTGGCCCGCAGGGACCTGTGGCGGTTAGGGTGGCAGAGCCAGAGAATCGTCATATGCAGGAGATCCGGCAGTTCACCGGTACTGTCCGTGCCTCGTACACCTATGTTGTATCTGCGCAGGCTGCTGGAAGATTGTTGTCACTTGATAAGCGGATTGGTGACAGAGTGGGGGCAAATGAGATCCTTGGTCGTATAGATGAAACCGAATACCGTCACTCACTTCAGGAGATGGAGGCTCAGGCGAGAGTGAGCCGGGCCACATTAAGCGAATCAGAATCACAGCTGTTATTTACTGAACGGGAGTTTGAGCGGGTTAAGGTTCTTGTGGAAAAGGGTATCTCCTCAAGGATGGAACTTGAGACACTTCAAACTCAACTGGAGTCGCATCGTTCGAGGCTTGAGCTTGCCCGTGCTCAGCTTGAACAGCGTGAGGCTTCACTTGCTCAGGCACGCACACGGTTGGGATATACGAGGATCAGATCCTCAAAGGGCGGCCTGGTTGCCAAGCGTCATGTGGACGGGGGCGCTCAGCTAACAGTGGGGGCACCGGTAGTGACTATCGTAGGAATCGATACGGTTATAGTTGAGATTGCTGTCAATGAAAGGGATTACCATCGCTTTGAACCGGGAAAGGCAGCTGTTGTTTCTGTAGATGCTATTCCGGGGAGAACTTTTGAGGGGGTGGTGCACAGAGTTGCCCCGTTTTTTCAAAAAACCTCCCGTACTGCGGTTGTGGAGGTTGCTGTGGTGAATGTTTCACAACAGATAAAGCCGGGGATGTTTGCCCGGCTTTCTGTTACTCTTTCGGAGAAAGATTCCGCACTGGTTGTCCCTTCTTCAGCTTTAGTTGAAAAGGGACAGGAATATTTCATGTTTGTGCTCACGGATTCCTCTACCGTGAATATGGTGAACGTAACTGCGGGAATCAGAGATGAGCAGTGGACAGAGATTGTTTCTCCTGAGAATGTTGACGGGGCGGTTGTTACTCTTGGTCAGCATATGTTAAGGGATGGGGCAAGAGTGAGTGTTGAGAATAAGTCTTTAAAGAAAACATTAGGAAAAGAGCAGGGGTTGAGAGCTGATGAGTAATCCCTTAATAACACTTCCCGTACGCAGGCCGATTCTCACCATAGTTATTTATCTTGTGGTGCTTGTAACAGGACTGTTTTCGCTGAGCCGTCTGCCCATTGATCTTATGCCTGAGATTACTTTGCCGACAATAACCGTGGTGACAGGTTACAGTAATGCCGGTCCGCGGGAAGTTGAACAGTTGGTTACCCGTCCGATTGAAGGGGCGTTGGCCGGTATACAGGGGATAGAGGAGATCGTTTCAACATCGAGTGAGGGATCAAGCACGGTAAGGGTATCATTTGTATGGGGAACAGATCTTGATGAAGCGGTGAATGATATGCGGGATCGGATTGACCGTATTCTGGGTAGACTTCCGGCTGAGGCTGAAAGACCTTTTATACGTAAATTTGATCTTAGTGCTTTTCCGGTTATGATCTTAGGGGTAGTTTCTGATATGGATCTGCTCAGGGTAAGGCAGATCGTGGAAGATCAGGTGCAGTATCGCCTGGAAAGAGTTAACGGAGTTGCATCAGTTGATTTGAGAGGTGGTACAAGGAGGGAGATACAGGTTGCTCTGAGTTCTTCTGCACTTGAAGCGTTTGGTGTTTCCTCTGATATGGTTGTAAATGCACTTCGTCAGGAAAACAGAAATGTTCCGGCAGGTTCTGTCGAACAGGGCAGCAGAGAAGTGATTGTAAGAACTCTGGCTGAGTATGAGAACATAGATGATGTGCGAAATACAATTATTACCGTTCGTAACGGAGCGGTGGTCAGAGTTGCCGATGTTGCAGAAGTAAGGGATGGGTTCGAAGAATCCACTTCGGTTATACGAATCAACGGAGTTCCCGGTGTACAGCTGGCGGTAAGCAAACAGTCCGGAACAAATACCGTTGCTGTGGCAAAGGGGGTTCACCGGGAATTGGAGAGAATAAACAGGGACATTCCTGAAATAGAGCTGCTCCCCATAATGGACACATCAGAATATGTTGAACGTTCGATTCAGGCTGTTGCCTATTCGCTGATGCTCGGGGGAATAATAGCAATTTTGGTACTGTTACTGTTTATGCGTAACATTTCCACTACACTGATAATCGCCACGGCTATTCCTATATGTATAATTGCCACCTTTGCACTTGTGTATTATTCCGGCCTGACACTTAACATGATGACATTTGGAGGGCTTGCGCTGGGCATAGGGATGCTGCTCGACAATGCCATAGTTGTCCTTGACAACATTTATCATAAGCGGGAAAACGGTGAGGAATCATTCGATAGTGCTGTGAGAGGCGGGGCAGAAGTATGGTCGGCTGTGACTGCAAGTACATTGACAACGCTTGCGGTGTTTTTCCCGGTGATGTTTATCCGTGGAATGTCCGGGGTGATGTTTCAGTCTCTTGCTCTTGTTGTGGCGTTCTCGCTTGCCTGCTCTCTTTTAGTAGCTCTTACTCTTGTGCCGATGCTTTCATCAAAATTCATGAGTACCAGCGATCTGAGTCAATCCAAAATAAAACCTCTCTCAGGGATGTTTCTCGTCTCCAAGAGATCTCTGTTGTGGGTTGAGAGTAAGTACAGGATAATTATTAACTGGGCACTTGCTCACCGGTTCACAGTTGTTTTGACTGTTGCAGTCCTGCTTGTTCTATCCGTTTTGCTCATCCCTTATGTAGGGATGGAGTTGATGCCTTCTGCAGATGAGAGTGAAGTACGTGTAAATGTAACGATGGAAACAGGGACGAGGCTTGAAGTTACAGCACAAACGGTCAGAGAAATTGAAAAGATAATTGAGAGTGAAGTGCCGGAAGCACAGTTTATGTTGTCAAGAACAGGTGGTGGTCGTGGCGGATGGGGAGGGTCAAACAGCAATACTGCAAATCTCAGAGTCGCCCTGGTACCAAGGGGTGAGCGCAGACGATCCACAACCCAGATTGCAGACCAGCTAAGAGGATCGCTTACCGGTATTCCAGGTGCAATAATCAGGGTTCGAGAAGGGCAGGGGCTTTTTATACTTAGAGTCGGGCAGGGGGGGGGTGAATCAATTTCCCTTGAAGTCAGGGGGCATGATCTTCAAACCGGTCAGGGGCTGGCACAACAACTTGCCGTAATTGCTGAAGGGATTGACGGAATAACTGATGCTGAGGTAAGCCGGGAAGCTGGGAGACCCGAGTACAGGGTAAGGATTGATCGTCCCAAAGCTGCTGACCTGGGGTTGTCTGCGGCTCAGATTGGAACTGCTGTGCAGACTGCAATGGGAGGATCCAGAGCTACTCAGATAAGGGTTGATGGGTTTGAGTATGATGTAAGGGTACGGCTTGCTGAGGATGAGAGAAGGGATTTGGAGAAGATGTCAAGAATGACGATTCTAAACAATGCTGGTGTGCCGGTTTCTCTTCAGTCTGTATCTGAAATAGAAAGGGGAACCGGTCCGGTGCAGGTTGAGAGACGTGACAGAGAACGTGTAGTTTCTGTTATGTTGAATCACACTGGGCGCGACCTTGGCTCTGTCGCCAACGATCTTCGTCTTGCGATCAGAGACATAGAATTACCTGAAGGTTTTTCTGTTTTGATAAGGGGGGATTACGAGGAGCAGCAAAGAGCTTACAGAGAACTCATGACCGCCATACTTATCGCCGTCCTTTTGGTTTTTCTGGTGATGGCGGGTCAGTTTGAGTCGTTCAAAGATCCGTTCATTGTGCTGTTTTCAATTCCTGTTGCCCTAACCGGCATTGTTGCTGTAATGATTCTCACCGGTACACCTTTCAGTGTTCAGGCATTTATAGGATGTATTATTCTCACAGGTATAGTTGTAAATAATGCCATAGTACTGGTAGATACCGTAAACAGGTACCGGCGTGTGGATGGTATGGAACTCTTTGAGGCTCTCAGGAGTGCGGGCCAAAGGAGACTTCGCCCCATACTCATGACTACTCTTACAACTGCTATGGGACTTTTCCCGCTTTCACTGGGGCTGGGTGAAGGGGGAGAGGCTCAGGCGCCTATGGCACGGGTGGTGATTGGGGGTTTACTTGCATCCACAGTTATAACCCTTGTGCTTATACCTGTTGTTTACTCGTTTGTTGAAGAGCGCAGAAGTGCAAAGAAAAGAATCACCAAAGCAGGCTGATCAAAAGCCCGGCCTTTTCAGGAGAAACATGAATTTAATAAAGAGTATTTTAATCGTTGTGGTCATTGTATCTGGAGCCTACTCCGGCAATCACTTGGATACTGTTTATCTGACGCTTGAACAGTTGCTACTCAATACATTTAATAGCAATCCTCTGATAAGAATCGAACAACTCAATACAGATATCGCTTCTGCAGTTTATAGGGAGAGTTTTTATGTGTATGAGCCCAGGATTCAGGCTTCTGTGCAAAGTGTAAACAGATCTGATATGTCCGGAGATGAGAATCGCACTCTCGAGGCATCTCTTCAGATAACAGAGGAACTTCCAACCGGCACCAAAATCCAGCTTGGTGGAAATGTCACCCCCGCAACATCGATGCAGCAGGGACAGACAACAGAAAATCAGTACAGAAACACATATGGCCTGACTGTCACTCAGGCCATACTCAGAGGTTTCAATCCATTTGTAAATCTTGCACCGCTGCGCAAGGCTGGCTTGGACATAAATATCAGACAACAGGAGCTTGCAGGGTATGCTCAGAGGTTGCTTTATGATACAGAAAAAGCGTATTGGGATCTCTATCTCTCGGCTCAGGAACTCGATATCCACAGACATTCTCTTGCACTTGCAAAACGGTTGATGCATGAATCCGAAGAGAGATTGAAAGCGGGTAGAATCGCAGCTCTCGATCTGGCTTCGATAAGGGCGGAAGTGGCTTCCAGAGAGAGAAATCTCATAGATGCAGAAACCGCTCATCTACGCAAGCAGTATCGTCTTGTCTACCTGATGAACAGGCCTGAACTCTGGAGTTCTTTTATCGTAGCAACAGACACACTTCTCCTGCCGGGCAGTGTCGACTCTCTTGATGATCACATTTCTGTTTCGAAAGTATACAGACCAGATCTCAGACTTGCCCGCTTCATGCTCAATAAAGGTGAACTGGATTTGATACAGACCCGAAATGGTCTTCTGCCCAGGCTTGATTTTTTCATCTCTCTGCAGGGCTATTCATACCAGGAAAGCTTTTCGGATGCCTTAGGCTCCTTTTCTCATTCATCCGGCAGCGTCTCCGGAGGGTTGACACTCAATTTCCCTCTGACCAGCGGAGCGGCAAGAGAGCGCTACAGACGGGCACGGTTCAGCAGGGAGCAGACCTGCCAGTCACTGACAAATCTGGTGAGGCTGATTGAGTATGAAGTACGCTCTGCATATCTTGAGGTTTCAAGGGCACAGAAGCAGATTGATGCTGCGGTTGCATCGAGAACTCTTCAGGAAGAGAAACTTGAGGCTGAGCAGGCAAAACTTATGGCTGGTAAATCAACAGAATACCTGCTGCTTCAGGCACAGCGTGATCTCACTTTGGCAAAACTCGATGAAGCACGGGCAAGAATCTCACATGTCATGGCTGTACTGGATCTGTACATGAAAGATGGCACTCTTCTGGAAAGACGTGGAGTAGATTCAAAGACCTGATTTGCACAATTGTATTTTATACAGGTGTTTTGATCCTCGGTAGGCTTAATTGTACTGAGCTGCTGAAGAGACGTCACCTTTACAGATAGAGGGAAGTTTTTTGCGTAGGAAAAAGAAGTTGATTGCTGCTGAAGATCTGAGTTGCATTGAGGCCGACTGCCCTCTGTGCAAGAGTAAAGGGATATATTTTTATCATAACAGAATACATGTTTATTTCTCCTGCTTGCTCTGCAGAGGTGTCTTTGTGAACAGAGCTACTCTTCCCGACAGGGAAGCAGAATTGAGCCGGTATAAGGAACACAATAACGATGTCAATGATCCGGGATACCAGAATTTCGTCTCGCCCATAGTCGAATCTGTCCTAAGGGATTACTCCACTGGTCATGACGGGCTCGATTTCGGGTGCGGTCCGGGGTCGGTTATATCAAAACTGCTTTCAGATAAGGGGTACAGAATAAATCAGTACGACCCCTATTTCTCACACTCTCCCCATTTGCTAAAAAGAAAATATGATTACATCGTGTGCTGCGAGGTGATCGAACATTTCTACAATCCGTATAAGGAATTTGCCCTGCTGAGGAAAATATTAAGCGTGGGAAGTGCGCTCTACTGCATGACAGATATTCTTACAGATAAAACCGATTTCGGTAAATGGTACTATAAAAACGACAAGACCCATGTGTTTTTCTACAGGCATGAGACATTGGCCTGGATAGGTGAGCAGTTCGGTTTCAGGAATATATCAGTAAACAATAGGCTGATAACTTTTTGCGGCTGATTTGCATCGGCTTTTCAGTCTGAAAAGTTGTGTATTACTTTTCTTTATATCCCTGATTGACTACAACCTTAAGGGGAAGTATTTTATGAACTATGAAAAAAATTGAACTTATCATGGACTCTCATGCCCTGGACCTTGCACTCACCCGGATAACTCATCAGATCCGTGAGAATCATTCTGATTTAAGCAAACTGGCAATTGTTGGTATGCAGACCCGCGGAGTTTTTCTTGCAAAGCGAATAGCTGAGAAGATAAAGAGTATGGAGAGCAAGGAGTTACCGGTAGGTGTTCTTGACGCAACGCTTTATCGTGATGATTACCGCACCTCATTAAAACAGCCAAAAGTAAAAGTAACAGATATACCTTTTAATACGAATGGTAAGACAATTGTTCTTGTGGATGATGTGCTTTACACCGGTCGAACCGTACGGGCTGCGCTTGATGCTCTGACCGATTTTGGAAGGCCGGGTATAATACGGCTGGCAGTTTTAATAGACAGGGGGAACAGGGAGCTTCCTATCAGGGCGGATTATGTGGGAAAGAAGATAACCACTCTGGCCAACCAGGAGGTGGCATTGAATGTGCGTGAGATTGATGATGAAGATTCGTTGTGGTTAATGGAACTGGAGGAAGGTGATTAGGCCATGGGGCTTGAGATCCAGCATTTACTGGGATTAGAAAACGTTTCGAGGGAGGATATAAAACTTATCCTCGATACTGCCGACTCTTTTTATGAGGTTCTTCAGAGAGAAATTAAAGTTGTCCCTACCCTGCGGGGTAAAACTGTTGTAAATCTCTTTTATGAAGATAGTACCAGGACAAGAATATCCTTCGAGTTAGCGGAAAAAAGGCTTTCTGCAAGTCCGATGAATTTTTCTGCCTCTACCAGTTCGGTGAAAAAAGGTGAAACACTCAAGGACACAATTCGCAATATTGAAGCAATGAAGATTGATATGGTGGTTGTGAGGCATAGTGCTGCAGGTGTACCCTATTTTCTCACTCAGTGCACCGATGCGGTTATTGTGAACGCCGGTGATGGTCTTCATGAGCATCCTACCCAGGCACTTTTGGATATGATGACCATACGACAGAAACTGGGAAAACTTCAGGGACTTAAAGTTGCGATAATCGGGGATATTTTCCACAGCCGGGTAGCCCGCTCAAATGCCTGGGGGATGAAAACCATGGGTGTGGATGTGGTCCTGTGTGGCCCACCAACCCTCTTGCCTCAGCACCCTTACAGTCTGGGAGTTAATGTTACGGATAGTGTTGAGGAAGCGATTGAGGGGGCGGACGTTGTGATGATGCTTCGTATGCAGCTTGAACGTCAGTCAAGTGGTGTTTTCCCATCAATACGGGAATACAGGGATCGTTATGGTCTTGATCTCGAAAAAATATCAAAACTAAGTAAAGATGCCCTTATCATGCATCCGGGACCGGTTAACAGGGGTGTGGAGCTGGCATCAACTGTGGCCGACAGTCCAAATTCGGTTATTCTCGATCAGGTTACAAACGGAGTCGCTGTACGGATGGCGGTTCTCTATCTTCTTGGGGGTGGTGAAAGTGAATAGGAAATCAGCAGGTGCAACAATATACATGCCCCAATTGTCACAGGAGCAGCCATCTTTTGTCTTGAAAAATGGGCGGGTGATTGATCCTGCAAACAATGTCGATTCAATATGCGATGTCTTTGTTTGTGATGGGCGGATAAAATCGGTGGGTAAAGATATCTCTCAGCAATACAGTGAAACGCGGGTTATAGATGTAAAAGGTACCTGGGTTGTCCCCGGGCTTATGGATATGCATGTACATCTCAGAGAACCGGGCAGAGAGGATAAAGAGACAATCTCTTCCGGTACGCAGGCTGCCGCAGCCGGAGGTTTCACCGCTGTAGCGTGTATGCCAAATACCTCTCCTGTTCTCGATGAAGAGTCAAAGATTCGTTATGTGATTCAGCGGGGCGAGGGGTGTCCCTGCAGAATCTTTCCTGTCGGGGCGATAACAAAAAATCTGGAAGGGGAAGAACTTACACCCTTCGGTGAGATGATAAAGACCGGAGCCCGTGCGGTATCCGATGATGGAAAAGCGGTTTCTGACAGCAGGATAATGCGCAATGCATTGAATTATTCAAAATCTTTTAATATCCCTGTAATATGCCATAGTGAAGATTCTGATCTGAGCTCCAAGGGACATATGAATGAAGGTTTGGTTTCAACCAGAATGGGGATAAGGGGTATACCGGTTATTGCCGAAGATATCGGGGTGATGAGAGATATCCTTCTGGCTGAGTACACCGGGGCAAGGATTCATATCGCTCATGTCTCCACAGCCGGTGCGGTAAGGTTGATAAGAGATGCAAAACGCAGAGGGGTTAATGTGACTGCTGAAACCTGCCCACACTATTTTACCCTTACCGATGAAGAGATTGGGCTCTACGATACAAATAAAAAGATGAATCCTCCTCTGAGAACAGCTCTTGACAGAGAGGCCATCATTGAGGGACTCATTGACGGAACCATCGATGTGGTGGCAAGCGATCACGCACCCCACGTTTCGGAAGAGAAAGATGTGGAGTTTGAAGCCGCTGCATTCGGAGTGGTTGGCCTTGAAACATCTCTGGGTGTAGTGATGACTGTTCTGGTAAAAGAGAATAAACTCACACCTGCACAGATGGTTGAAAAAATGAGTTTAACGCCCAATAAAATTTTGGGAACTGAGGGGGGTACGCTATCGCCAGGTGCACCGGCAGACATCACCGTGATCGATCCTGACCGCTCATGGAAAGTTGAACCTGAAAAGTTCTTCTCCAAATCGCGCAATACTGCATTTGAAAATATGCAGCTCCAGGGTGAGGCTGTTTTTACTATTCTGGATGGCAGAATCGTTTTCGAACGTGAACGTGTTTAGCTTTGGTCTGAACTGCTGAAGAGTGCAGATTCAAAAAAACAACGGTTAGTTTATATTATAGAATTATTCTGCCAAGGCCGGAAACTCCTGTAACGCTGTTTTCGTTATTGAACAGAGGCTGTTCTGTAATTTCCACTGTACACAGAGAACCGCCTTTTTTCATCATTTCCACACGGTAAGTTGGTTGTTTTATACCTTTTAGTGAGAGTGAAGTGTGTTCGAGGGCTTTTTTGTTTATGGGGTTATCAGAGAGGAAATTTTCAAAATTCACCATAAATTCCTCATTCGAATAGCCAAGAGTTGTTTCTATCCCATAGGCATAAGTGAAGACCCCCTCTGTATCGTGCCTGTAAATGAAACATCTGGTAAACTGAGATAGTATCTTCATCAGCTTTTCAGAAAAACCGGACAGGTTTTCTGCACTGGTTTTAACCAAAGCAATATCTCTGGTCGTTTCTGTAATTCCTGTGCTTACACCGTTGATTGTACTTGAAACTTCAGAAATACCCTGGGCAGATTCGGTTACATTTTCAGCCACATCTTTTACACCACTGCTTACATGACTTACATTTTGTGCAATTTCATTAATGGTGCTGCTTTGCTGCTCAACAGCAACTACAATTGTCTTTGAAATCGTATTCACTTCTTCAATAACACTGGTTACCAATTCTATAGCTTTGACAGCAGATTCTGTATCGGCCTGCATTTGTTCTACTTGTTCTGAAATCTCCTTTGTTGCCTTTGAAGTCCCGGAGGCAAGCTCTTTAACTTCGTTTGCAACTACAGCAAACCCTTTTCCGGCATTTCCGGCACTTGCAGCCTCGATAGTGGCATTGAGGGCCAGGAGGTTTGTCTGGCTTGCAATTGAGTTTATCAGCTCTACCACCTTACCGACAGATCTTGTTGCGGCACTTAGTCGGTCCATTGATTCTTTACTGGTGCTTGCATGCTTTGTTGCTTCTTCGGAGATCGCGAGCTCTTTTTGACAATTACCGGCTACTTCGTTGAGTGATGCACTCATCTCTTCCACTGCAGTGGCAACTGAATCAGCTGAATTAGACATCTCTTCGGCGGCTGTGGAGATAGAATTGATATTAGTAGATGCCTGCTGTGCTGATGAAGCAACGGTAACACTTTGTGTACTCATCTCCTCGGAGGTGGAGGAGATGTGAATTGATGCAGCCAGAAGCTCGGAAGCTGAAGAGGCTACATTGTCTGCAGTGCTGGTAATATTACCCATCACATCACTGAGTTTTCCTGTCAGATTGTTAAATGATTCGACCAGGTCTCCAAGTTCATCATTGCCGGCTTTTATATCAAGCTTTTGAGAAAAATCTCCATTACTTAGTTTCTTGTTAACTTTTACCAATTCAAGCAATGGTGCTTGAATTTTTCTTTTAATATATCTTAGCAGCAATAATAAAACTATTCCCAGAAACGGTACTATCCAGAAAATGTGTTTCCAGCTTGCAACTGCAAAAATATAGGTTACAAGAGAGGAAAAAAAAGCAAAAGATATAATTGTAAAACTTATAAAGGAAGTAACTGAGCTTTTAAAAATCATTTTTGTGGTCATTATTAAAGACAAAACAGCTGCAGTCAATGATATTAAATAGATTAAATGCAGGCTCATAGTTTTATACTCCTGTTGTTAATGCCTAAGCCACGGAATTCTCTCTTCTCAGATAATTATATCTGATTGGTATGTTAATTACCATCGTTTTTTTGGTTAAAACACAGTTAAACAGAATCTGCAATGTGGTGATTTAAAAATTGAACTATGTGTAAATGCGAATAAGTAAATTAGCTGATTGCATGCTCGTCAGGTTGGGAGAATTTTTGAGGGGGGGAATAGGTTATTGAACTGCTGAGTATTTCAGCGTGGTCGTAACTGAATGATTTCTTCCTGAGAGAACAAATTCGATTTTTGTGTTTCTGCTTATCCATTCTGTTCTAACCGTAAGAAAACCAATCCCTGCGGCAAACCCCCATTTGGATCTGTTATCTTTATACATGTCATTTGTCCAGTCGTGCTGTTCAGCTGCGGGGCTACCATAAAGCGGGATAAGATACTCCCTGAGTTCTTCATAATCTCTGAAATATCTGGTAGGATTTGAATTCGGCTGGCTTATATTACAGTGGACCCGTACAAGCCTGCCCTCTTCAAAAATATAGAAAAGCTGAGTCAGATAGCCAAACATTTCAAGTTCATACTCCAAAGTGTCATCACAGCCCCCTATAAAGGACGCATCTTCCGCCGCTCTGACCTGCTCTTTTGACATATACCATTTAACAGATCTGAAATTACTTGCTGAGTCCCCGGCAACAAGCTCTATTAGTGAGGACCTCTGTGAAGAAATTGTTTCTGTACCTGAAAGATCACGGTTGCTTTGTTGTTGAGGATTATTTCCCTGAGATGTCATTTTCCGATCTTCTATAAAATTCCAGGTGCCATCACTTTGGAGTCTTACCCGCCTGCCATCCTCTGTGACCGCGATATGATCGGCAAACAAAGCTGAGAAAAGTAAAATGGTGGAAATTATAGATAATCTTGTGATCATGAAAATCTCGCTTAGAATGTGAATCCCTGATATAGTCTACAGTTTATATACCCTTTTTTCAAGGGGTATTTTGTCAAAGGGAGTGGTGAGGGGCGAAGGGCTGCAATGGAGATTGCGAACCCGCTCACTTACTGTGGTGGTCTCGGTAGTTAAATATGGGGTAGTGGTTCAGCTTGAAAGATCAGTTATTACCACAACATTTCTTGTACTTTTTTCCGCTTTCACACGGGCACATCTCATTTCTTCCAATCTTTACAAAAGGTGCGGTGGCGTTTGGGATATCATTGTTACATTCATATTTTATGTACTCACTCCAAAATTTATGGATCAACGGAATGGCTTTACCAATATAACTATACATTTCACAGTCATTTTCATCCCCAGCATCTTTTGACCGGTCTGGATATTCACAGTCGTCAAAAAAATGGATTATTGGCGTTAGGAGCACAACTAATTCAGCATCTTCATTAAATTGATATAATAACTCCTCACCCCAAAAGACCATTCCTCTCGAAAAACCGCTGCACCATTTCTTAACCCCGCTATTATCATGTTCGGAAAACGGGGTGTCAAGTAAAGGCTCAAAGGTTTGCGAATCTATTTGAGTAATTATTTCCTCTTCCATTTCAGCAATAAGGGTTTTAACTTTTTCAATTTCGCTGGTCGATTCAAGGACCGGCGTTTCGTCACTTTTTTTTAAAATGTAGGGTAAATAATCGTCTGTTAACACCATATTGGGGCCAATCTTCAATGCTGTAAGCATTCCATGTACTTCTCCGGGAGTACATACTTCATCTTCGGGTATTACTGAAAGAGCTTCTTTTAATTCCGACAATTTTTTTTGATTCATAACACCAACTTTGTGATTTCAGCCCAATTGTGCATAGTAAAAGTATCAGAAAATTTGGGGTGCTTATGTTCCCAGAACGTTGTCTGTGCGTCCCCATATGAAAATACTATATTAAACAAGGTCGCTAAAATATATGATATATCGCAATTTCAATTAATAGTATAAATAACGGGAGCTTTGCTATGAATTGTCTAATATGCCTGATAGTTGTTCTTTCGATTGTTGTGTCTCATGCCGGGACAGTCAGTGAATTTATAACTATCGATCAGTTTGGGTACAGACCTCAGGCTGCCAAAATTGCAGTTATAAGAGACCCGGTAATAGGTTTTGATTCACTTAAAACATTCACTCCTGGTGCTCAGTATGCGGTGATGGATAACCATAGCGGCGAACAGATATTTACGGGTACTCCTGTTGAGTGGAATGAGGGACGTGTTGATTCGTCATCGGGCGACAGAGCATGGTGGTTTGATTTCTCATCTGTAGCAGAAGAGGGAACTTACTATATACTCGACGTGGAACAGGATCTCAGATCCCACTCTTTTGTTATTGCCCCCACTGTTTATGATGAAATTCTTAAGCATGCAGTAAGGACATTTTTTTATCAGCGCGCAGGGTTTGAAAAAGAAGCCCGGTATGCAGGAGAAGGGTGGGCTGATGGAGCGAGTCATGTCGGCCCTCTGCAGGATATGAACGCCAGATGTTTTTTTGATCAGGACAGGATAATCCCGAAACCGAACGGGACCTTCATGGAGGGTGGTATGATGCCGGTGATTACAATAAATATTCAGCCTGGACTGCAAATTACATAGTCACCTTTTTACATGCATATCAGGAGAATCCCTATGCATGGGGCGATGACTACAATATTCCTGAATCAGGTAATGGGATACCCGACATCCTGGATGAAACCATGTTTGGTATGGACTGGCTCATGCGGATGCAAAATGAGGATGGTTCTGTTTTGAGCGTAATGGGCTTGTCGCATGCATCACCCCCCTCATCGGCCACTGGCCAAAGCTTATACGGCCCTGCAAATACAATTGCTACCCGTAGAACAGCAGCAGCATTTGCACTGGGAGCTACAGTCTTTCGAAGATCCGGTTTAAGTCAGCTTGAAAACTACGCGGATACTCTTCACAACAGAGCCCTTTTAGCCTGGCAGTGGGCAGAAACGTATCCCGACTCAATTTTTCACAATAATAGGGATCAGAATAATTCCCGGGGGCTTGCTGCAGGAAATCAGGAAGTTGATGATACTGAAAGATTGGCAGCCAAACTTGAAGCTGCAGTATATCTTTTTGAGTTAACAGGTGATACACAGTTCAGGGCTTTGTTTGATGAAAATTACAAGCAACTGCCGCTTTTTCTCTGGAATAATGTTGTGGATCAGTATCGTTTCAGACATCAGTCAATGTACAAATATTATGCTGCATTACCAGATGCAACTCCGGCAGTACGGGATGAAATCCGTTCATCTCTTACTGCCGGCTATAACCGGAATGGAAATTACATAGAAAGACTGGTCTCTCAGGCAGATCCCTACAGAGCGTTTATAGATCACTACAACTGGGGTTCAAATGCATACAAGTCAACCTATGGCATATCTTTCTGGCAGCTTAACAAATACAGCCTCGCTCAGACCGAAGAGGTAGATTTTCTCCAGGCTGCAGAAAGTTACCTGCACTATATTCATGGTGTGAATCCTCTTGGTATGGTGTACCTGAGTAACATGGGGGAGTATGGTGCTGGAAAAAGTGTCACCCAATTTTTTCATGCCTGGTTTAGCAACGGCAGCCCAAAATGGGATGAGGTCGGGGTTTCAGAGTATGGTCCGGCTCCGGGATTCCTAACAGGGGGGCCAAATAAGTTTTATGACTGGGATGGCTGTTGCCCTTCTGATTGTGACAGCCCTGTGAATAATGCCCGCTGTTTTGAAGAATCCATACAACCACCAAGAAATCAGCCGCCACAGAAATCATACAAGGATTTCAATACCAGCTGGCCGCTCAATTCATGGGAAGTCACAGAAAACAGTTGCGGATATCAGTCTGATTATATTCGCCTTTTGTCAAAATTTGTGAGCAACCAGGGATTCTCATCAGTGATACCGGGTTCTTCAGAAAGAGTTTCTTTTGGTCTTGAATCTGTTAAAAAGATTACAGTACGGAACAATGTGCTGGAATTTAGCCTCCCAGCAAATGTAAGAGCAGGCAAACCTGTGCAGGTGGATATTTTTTCCCTATCGGGAAAGCTGCTTAACACTGTGCAGATCGACTCCGCTCCGGGAAAAAATCGTGTCGATTTACCTTCGGAAAACCTGTCATCGGGAACAATTCTTGTAAGGTTACGAATGGACGGCAATACGGTGTTCAGGAATATGGTTTACCTGAAGTAATTTCATAAGCTCTGTTGTGTGTTTTTTGAGATTCAGTGATGCGTGGGAATGATTGGTGTAACGAGTGTCAATCCAAGAGGGGCTTCCGTATTCGCCTTCCGCTCACCCTGAGTCGGATCGAAGGGTTCCTAAGAGAATGGGTGTATAAGATTTTTAAGGTAGAGCGCGGAGGCGTTGCGGCCAATCAGTGTTTTTCAATAGCTCACTGTCATACGTATTAATGGTCGCAATGGTGTGCCGACTTTGAGAAGGATCTGTTCGGTTTAAGTTCCTTACTGATTAATATTCAGCATTATGGAGACTTTTGTTTTTTTCGTCTGTTTGGCACGACTGTTTTTGGTGCCTCCTACACGTCCTCACACTAGGCAATACCATAGTGGGGGTTACCACCTTCGTCTCGGGCGACCCTTAAAAATTTTATTAATCATACCTAAATCGTACGATTGTTGGTTAAAACAATCCTTCAGTACTCCTGCAATCCGGGCAAACATTCAAAATTGTAAAATACAATTGTCCATTGACTGGAGAAACTTGCAGAAACACCTGAAGGATGACATTTCTTATTCCGGAAATGTGAAACCAAACTCCAGGGATTCCTTGATTTTTCTCTTTCCGTTATAGCGTACATGTTTTCTGTGATGCAGTATATTGTTTTTTTGACATTCTGGTTGTACATTATTTATTTCCGGGTAAGCTGAAGGGAAAACCCAATCTGTTTGTCAACCGGTGTAAAGAGCGTAATGGTGTCTTGCTGAAGAGCGAGTAGCCTCATCCTCAAAGTCAAATTTCCTTTTAGCTAAGAGGATAGAGCGTAACGCCTGTACTTTAAGAAATTAATCATCCCCCGGATCACGAGTCATTTATCAGCATATAATTTCGGTTTAATTGTAAATTTAGGGAATGTATAACCTGTAAATAGTTTCGGATTTTAACCGGAATAACATAAGCATTACAAAACATCCGCAGATTTCTACACTATAGCTACGGATGCAGTATCTGTAGTAAATGTAAGAGGGAGATCCTATATTGTTTCTATAAGGTATACAGCGTATATACACTCCTGTTGTTTTGCATGATTCAGGAAGTCATAACCAGAGGGATATTAGAGGTAATAAAGCGTAAAACTTGGAAATTCTCCTCTGAAAATTGTTTGTTTATAAAAAAGAGAGGATAGATGAATACTTACAGATCAAAAATAGCAGTAGTGATGTTTGTTTTGGGGGTGATTACAGAATGTTTTAGCGGTTTTGAAGAGAAACCTATGATACTTGAGTTTAACACAGATCTAACCCGTAATAGAACCATATCCCTGCCTCTCTATGGCAGAGTAAATGTCACTGTTGATTGGGGTGATGGTAACAAACAGTCCGTAAATGACACAGGGGACCACAGATACACCTACGAGCAGCCAGGGACATATATCGTTACAATTCACGGGAGGTTAGAGAAATTCGGGAGATTGGGAGCCAAATCCATATTAGGGTATAATAATCTTGTCAGGGTGAGGTGTTTCGGTGATTTGGGAACGACTTCCCTCAGAGGAGCTTTCTATGGGGCAAGAAATCTCCTAAAAGTGTCTGATTCCATACCTGAACATATAAATGATATGAGTGGAATGTTTAGAGGAGCCACATCTTTCAATGGGGATGTCGGCAATTGGAATGTTTCCCGTGTTACTGATATGAGTGAAATGTTTAGTGGAGCTACATCATTCAATGGGGATGTTAGTAATTGGAATGTTTCCCGTGTTACTGATATGAGTGGAATGTTTAGAGGTGCCACATCTTTCAATGGAGATATTGGTAATTGGAGGGTGTCTCGTGTTACTGATATGAGTGGAATGTTTAGTGGAGCCACATCTTTCAATGGAGATATTGGTAATTGGAGGGTGTCTCGTGTTACTGATATGAGTTATATGTTTAGCGGAGCCACATCTTTCAATGGAGATATTGGTAATTGGAGGGTGTCTCGTGTTACTGATATGAGTGAAATGTTTAGTGGAGCCACAAATTTCAATGGGGATATTGGTAATTGGAGGGTGTCTCGTGTTGTTGATATGAGTTATATGTTTAGCGGAGCCACAAATTTCAATCAGGATGTTAGCCAATGGAATATTTCTTCTGCTACAGATGTGGAGCACCTATTTGATAGTAGTGGGATAAGTCCTGCTAATGACACAGCATCAATCATAATGTTTTTACGATTGATACCAAACAAAATATGGCCAACAGAGAAAAATCGCTTACTTCACCATGCGATCAGCGTACGGGACAGTATAACTGCTTTGTATTTAATTCGCAATGGGGCGCCCCTAAATAAGCCAAAGCAGGATCCCGTTTTGGTCAATTGTATCAGGAATAATCTTTTTTCGGTTGCAAAGGAAGCTGTCCTAAACGGTGCAGACATCAATGCTGAGGTTTGTATGGGTCCATATCGTAATGAATGGAGCAGTCCCATCGCAACAGCATTTTTTTACCGCCACAGTGATTCCTCTCAGGCAATAGCTCGATTTTTAATTGACGAGCATATTTCAAGGGGAATTCCATACATGGAAAATAAATGGTTGTATAAAGCTCTGTATGCAACATCTTGTAACACGGATTTTTTTTCCTATATTCTTAACAACACAAATCCTCCCTCATCTCTATTGGATTCTGTTTTTACTAATATCATGTTTCGAAAATGCAGCGGTAAAGCGGGCGAGTTACTTATGTTGCAGCAAACTTTTACCTTGCCGGTTGTGCATATTGCGATTCGAAATGCATTCAGAGCAAAGAATTTTGATAAATTTGAACAACTACTACTATTAGATACTTTAGAGTTATTCAAAGATTCACTTGTCGATACACTTCTAACATTTTCAATCAAAAGGTTCAATACAGACAGTGAATATTTTGTTAATCTGGCACAACTGATTCCTGAGCCAGCTCTTGGTATAAGACAGGAACCTTTTTATACTCTTATTAACAGGCTATACCCCGTAACCTCTTCGCGTGACTCTTTGTTAGCTAAAAAATTCAAAAAATTGTATCCAGAAAACTTCGGGTATTTTTATCAGCAAAAGTTAGAAAACCTACCACTGAATGACCGCATGCGTGAAAACATACGTGCCAATAATCGGGATGATTTTGAAAAACTGATTTATTCCGGAGTACACTTTTCGGAAATTGATACAGCACGGCACCACCGTAACAGTCTCGTTTCCTATGCTATTTCAAATGAAAGGTATGATTTTATAAAAAGTCTTGTGCAAAATGGTGCTGATATCAACAGATATGTCAATGGAAGGAAATCTTTGATGCAATGGGCACTGGATGAAGGGGATACAACTCTTATACATCTTCTTTTAACAAGAGAGGATCTTGATCCACAGCAAGTGATCTTGGCGATACTGTCAGCTGTTGAAAATCAAGACATTTCTCTGTTCGATAAAGCTTTTGAAAAAGCTAATCCGGAGTCTTGGAATATTTCCAGAGTTCTGCGCAAGGCGTTCTTGAGTTCAAGTATACATATGATAAAAAGCATTGTCGAGAAAGATAACTGGAAAGAATTTCTTACCAGAGAAAGATATTATCTTCGCATCATAGCAGAAAATGGACTTACGGAAGTTTTTGAATTGATGATTAGTGATAGTGTCAGTTTTAGTGAAGGGTATCTCCAGAATGCATTAAATATTGCATGTCGAAATGGACATGTTGAATTGGCAAAACGTTTGTTGGATGCTGGCGCAGAACTGCCTCCTACTTTACAGTGTATGAGTTATCACCCATTCACCTCGTTTTCTGATAATGAGTATGACTCATCAAAAAACCAGCTTGTCAAACTGTTTTCCAACTACGAAATGTCTGAAAATCTGAAAAGACATATCCTTGTCTATGCCATATCTTATAACAAGATTGACCTTGTACAGCGGATTTTGGATTTGGGGATTTCAGATTCTGTTCTAAATGAAAGAAGTATTCGATTACCAAATATGTTTGAGAACCTGACTATTCTTCAATACGCCTTTCGTAAACGGTGTGATTCCTTAGTGCTGGTTATGCTTGATTCAGGATTGGATTATGTCATCGTTGACACTGTCAGAGGAAATGCTTATGGATCTGTTCAGTCACAGAGTACCATCAGGCGAAGAGAACTCCTTGAGATGGCTATCAAAGACAGCAGAATAGAATTAGCACGAATACTGCTTAAAAGATATGATCACTTTGAAGAAAATGTTTTTTTAAACACAGCCATACATAGTGGATATTTAAATATCGCAGGAGAGATTTTATCAAAAACATTAGATGTTAACATGCCCGATATTATTACATTTAAAACACCTTTGGAAATGGCTGTTGAACATGGTCATATTGATTTTGTCAGGAAGATAGTAAGCAGTGGTGCAGATCTGTCAACCGAAAAGGATGCCGGTTACGTATTGCTGGCTTTGAAATATGGATATTTGGATATTGCTGCTTATCTGATTCAGGCCGGAGCACAGATTGGCGCGGGGGAGGGACCAGAGCTTATTTTCGCAGTGCATCGGGAAAATGCCGATATGGTACGACTACTTCTTGCTAATGGGGCCACTCTTGATCAGGAGGCATGGAAAGAGGAGTTAAACTTTAGGGCCTATGAATCACTGAATGCGACAGAAAGAGAAGGACATAGAACTGTTTATCGAAATTATCGTAAGGTTGCCGGATTACTTTCGCAAGTCAGGAATGATGATTTCAGAAAATTTCTCGAAAGGGAATTTCAAAAAGGAGCTGTAAAATGAGATGTACATTAATACTCTTTGTAATGGCTGTGGTTTTTTGTAATTCCGCTCATGCTGATGGCTTCTTCCTGTCCAAACGAGAGCAACGTCTTCAGGAACCAAGTCAAAAAGCCGTTATTGCCTGGGAAGACTCCACACAAATCATGATTCTTTCCTCTGCTGTGAAAGCGCAAGAACCTGATGGCTTTGCCTGGATTGTACCAATTATATCAAAAACCAAGCCTGAAGTAGACGCCGGTGATATCTCTTTATTCGAGGAGTATGCAACTCTTTTTTCCGGACATCCGCTGTCAGATATTTCAACGATTGGTATTGGTTATGGTGCTGGGAGTGGCAGTGTTACGATTGTTGAAGTTTTGAAAATTGACATATATAGTATTACAGTCCTGAAAGCAACCGATGCGGAGGTGCTTTTCAGTTGGCTACTACAAAATGATTATCACTTTGATTCAAAGATTAAGCCAATACTCGATCATTATATCAAAACAGGGTTGTGTTACTTTGTTATTAATAGTATAGATTTCACTGCCAGCATAGAGGGGGAAAATTTAAGTCCTGAAGAAGAAGCTGCAGAGCGCAGAAGGCATATCAGTCAATTAAACCGTGGAATAAGTACACCACTTGCATTCACTTTTACTCCACCTTATCCATACTTCCCTTTAAAGATTTCAAGCATCGGGGGGGGGACAATGACCAGAATTGAAGTGTACTTTGTTTCGTCGGGAAGGGTAAGGGATGTAAACAATATACTTGATTTTAGTAACTTTAAAAGGATGAGCTCTCAAGTTGCCGATAAAACTCGTGAGGTTTTGGAAGGGGATTTTGGAGATTATATTAATCTCTTTGTATATAGTGGACTGTTAAACGGGCTCATTGATGATGCTGTTTTTGAATTCGTTGATGATTCATACTAAGGATGCAGTAAATGTGTATCCAGTTGCATCGGTGATGTATCAGGCAAAATATGGTTACTGGTTTCGGCTTGTCGAGTGATCTGCTATATGAAACTCAGTGTCCTGATTCAATGTTACAACCATAAACCTTATCTGCAAGAAGCCATCAAAAGCGTTCATGATCAGGGGATGACTAATGTTGGAGTTATAGTAGATGATGATGGCAGTTGCGACAATAGTGCTCAACTGCTTCAAAAATTACAGAAACAACACGATTTCAATCTTATTTTACAAAGAATTTATCCCGACACTCAATCACCTTTTATCCGTTCTAAAAGTTGAATATCTATGCATGTCAGCTGGAGATGAGTTTCTTTTCCGAAAAACAAATTTGTTATCTGGATAAACATCGTCAATGTTCGGTGCTGCTGGAAAACTTTATTGCTGTTGATAGATTTCTAAAGTACTACCTTTAGAGATCACGTCAAAAGGTCTATTCTATAAGGATACAAATTAAAATGGCTCAGTTGGGTTACACTTTGTTAACCCAACTGAGCCGGTTCAGAATGCCTGTTTTCCGAACTATGGAGGAAATCAGAATTCCTTTGACAATCTCAACTCATATGAACGCAGGTCTGTGGTGTAAAAGTTTCTTTGTTCAAGATTGTAAACGCTGTTTTGCCATCTTGCTGCATGTCTGTTTCCGCTGTTGCCAAGTATATTGTTGGCAAATACAGACATTGTCAGGTCGCGTGGAAGCAGGAAGTGAAAACCGGCATTCCATTTTACAGCGATGCTGTTCAACCAGCCGTTTTCTCCGTAAAGACCAAGATATTCGGCTTCTCTTTCTGCATTCCTCATATCAGGATTGTCACTGAGAGCTATCTGGCTGACATCTCTTCTGCCAGGATGACCAAAAAACACCCGTGCATTGGTACTGATATTGAGCCAATCAGTTACATAGTAATCAGCAAACATTTTTGTGGTATAAGCTGCAACATTTAAGAAATATCTGCCGTCATATGTTACACTTTCTCTGATAAGCTTTTCGTGTATTGTTCTTGTCTGGGTTGAATCCAATGCGTAAAGAGTATCACCGATACTGTTTACCTGATCTGTTTTTTCAACAGTGGGGACCTCAAGCTCTGTTTCATAATCATTGTTTGTATTAACCGGTCTCTGCATTGTATTATGCATCCCGAAAGAAAACCTGTTTCCCTGATAACGCAAACTTAAATTAGCTACAAGAGCATTGTAATCACCGATGTTTACATTTCTTTGAAGAGTTCTGCTCCAGAAAAAATTATCTCTCATCATGTTGTAGGAGATAGATGGTGAGACCTGAACATAATCATCAAAAAAGCTGTGCATTGTGTTCAGTTCAACAGACATACTTCTCTCTGGTTGTAAGCTTTGCAGGTCATCCTGTGTTGGAACCACTACGATAGCTGGATTAGGAATTGGTGAAAGTCCGTCACCAAAATCTCTGAACTCAGAGGCTCTTACAGTACCATCAAAATTGTAATGATCACCGTTGAATTCGTATGCATTTGCACTTCCGTTATTGGATGACATCTGACCGAACAGCTTTACTACATGATCAGGTGAAGGCTTAAAGATAGCGGCCAATTTGGGGCTAAGGACAAAATCGGTTCGTGTGTGTTTATCTAAACGAACTCCGCCCATCAGACTCCAATCATGACTGATATCCCAAAAGTTTTCTGAAAAGAGAGCAAAGTTATGATATACGACAGGAGAAATAACTGGTTTACCGGCAGAACCGAATTGAGCATTTAATCCTGAAAAATCATTCCCGATATCATCTATTCTGTATTCTACTCCAAATACTGACTGGATATCTGAATATGACAATGATAATATTCCCTGTCCGTAATATCTTCTCTCCCCGAAAGTTTCATATTCGAGATTGGGATAATCATATCCGACAGTCCAGGCATCACGCTCTTCATTGAACCCTGTATTTTGGAAAAATGATTTCTGCTGATTTGCTATAGCCCCAAGTTTGATTTCAAAATTGCTGTAATCAAAAATCGGCTGGCTGTATTTCAGCTCCAGTGAGAGATTGTCATATAAAAATCTGCGGGTTTGATTCCAGTTTCTCTCATGGGATCCAAATTCAAGCGCTCTTTTCTGATCATCCAGAAAATCTGAATACCTGTATGTTGTTCCGTCAATTGTAACATCCGGAAAATACTTTGAATTATGCACAGAAGCTTCTTCGTTATACTGCTCAAGCATAGAGAGCTGTATGGCTGGATCTGTTATATTTCCCAGAGATGGATCCTCAGTGAGAAACTGATCAAGATACTGCTGCCAGTTCTCTAAGGTGTTTTTGTATTGCTGTGTGTGGGAATCCCATGGAAATCTTCCAAACATAGAAGAGGTGGAATATTGCTGGCGGGTAGCTCTGCCTAAAATTTCAAAGTTACCTATCCTTGCATTTGCACCTAAACGATAGTTTCCGTCTGTGCTTCCAAAAGACCCCTTTCCTGGCCATCCGTCTTTATTGATAAATGATGAATTGTCAGGCCAGCTAAGCACTCCAAACTGCCGTGTTGCGCCCTCACCGGTTCCACTACTGAAGCGATATCCACCAGAGAGAGTAAGAGAGACGTCTTCATCGTAAACGGTATGGGACATAGCTTCTAAACCAAAGCCGGTGTGTGATCCGTAAACAAGAAAGTTGCCTTCATTAAACTCACTCTCAACCGCAGTTACCACATTGACTACTCCGGCAATTGCACCTGAACCGTAAACCATACCTGCAGGCCCTTCCAGAACTTCGATGCGCTTGATATCACCCATCAAGCCTAAATTCATCTCTGTTGCGGCACCATTTCTTCCCTGTAGATTCATTTTAACGCCGTTTACAAGAAATATGATTTTGTTGTTGAAATCGGCAGCAACACCTCGCATCGCCCATATGTCACCATTCCATTTGTTGTACATATACTGAAAGCTGGGAACATATATTTCGAGCAGCTCTCCAAGATGACGGGCTCCGGATTTATTAATCTGATCTTCAGAAATAATTGTCATAGCTACTGGGGAATTTCTCAAATCAAGTTCAAGAAAAGATCCTGTCGTTAAAGTTATGTCAAATAGATCTGACAAACTGAGTGCCGATGTCCTCTGGTCTAACTGATCTGATGCGAAACTACCAGATAACAAAATGAAAACAATGAGTGAACAAGAAACTACAAACGTTCGGAACTTCTTCATAGCGTGCCCTCCCTGCATAGATGATAATAAGTGAAAAGAAGCCTATCGTATGTTTAAACACATAAAGAATTCTACCACTACCGGGAGACCGAGTCAATACTTTTCTTGGAAAAATGTGAACTGAAAAAATATTTAATTCAGGTATAAACGTCCTGAAACTGAGCATATGGCCTTTTCTGGTAAATAAGTTTCAATTTTTGCGAGGGCTTATAAAATGGATTGAATACCACTGCCTTAAATGAGACCTTCTGGATTACTTCTATGCCGGATTTTTAATTGCATTTATTGGGAGGGAAGTTCGATCTGTCGATGTTCCGGAATATCCGTCAGTCAAAAATCATTCTGGCATACGGATCACATCTTAACAAAATAAAATGCGAAGCTGGAATAACAAATTAGAAAGTGGCTGTGGTTTTATAACAGGGGTTAGTATCTGCCCTGATTAGTTAATCAGTTATACAGATTGTTTATAACAGTTTGTACTGGTTATCTTATCTGATATTTAGCAAAATGTAGCAAGACATACTGAGGTCTTGAAAGTCAAATGCAAAAATTCAAAGTCTGTCGCTTTGTAGCCTGAAAGTGTCTTGACTTCAGGGTGCCATGATATTGATGTTAACGAAGGGCACTTGGACACCTTGAGTTCACTGTGACTTCAACTCCAACAACGGTAAATCTCGCAGGAATAACGAGCTGTCTGCATTTCGCGTCACTTTGCTTTCATAATTTGGTTGTAATTACAATGAAGAAGCTCTCCTGTACCTTCTTTTCGTAAGTGAAGGCCGTTGCCCCTGCAGTATCTCCAGACTTTGCACTTTTTGCACTCCCCGGTTTTCAACCAGTCTCTATTTCGCATAACATCATAACGGGAGTTCCAGATATCCATAAAACGGTCCTTATAAATACTGCCTTGTATAAAGTCAGCTCTTAATGAGGGGCATGAGGAAACAGAGCCATCTGCAAGAACAGATCCGATTTGTACTCCTGCTCTGCAGTAAAATGGTGTATCGCGAACTTGCATTTCATAGTTGCCCAGGAACCCTTCACAGCCATACGAAATTGAAATATCTCCTTCTTTTCTGCTTTTTTTAATAAAGTCAAGCAAATCTCTTAACTGCTTTGGGTTGAGTTTGAGTTCATCGTTATCTGCAGCTCTGCCTTTGGGGAAAATAGTTGCAAGCCGCCACCTTTTTACTCCCAAACTGATAAGAGTGTTTTTAATCTCATTAAGAGTGGTTATGTTTTTTTGATTAACGCATGTTACCACATCCAAAAAAAGTCCTTCGTTGAATCGGGCAACTGCAAGATTAATAGCGTTGACAGCTCGACTGAATGATTTTTCTTTTCCTCTGAACCAATCATGATCATCTTCAAGACCATCCAGACTTATTGTCATAAAACTGATATTCGATCTGAGGAGTGCTTTGAACCTTTGCGGAGTCATGTAATAGCCGTTTGTAACAATGCCCCATTTAAAACCAAGTCTGTGAATTTCAGCTCCTGCCTCTGCAAGATCAGATCTCATCAGAGGCTCCCCGCCTGTAATTACTACAAATACTTTTGAGTGATCCCGGTGTGTTTTAATATTTTCAAGCACATTGAGAAAGTGCTTTACAGGCATGTCAGGTACACCAGTATCGGGTGAACAGTCACTTCCGCAATGAATACATGCGAGATTGCACCGAACAGTACATTCCCAAAAAAGATAGCTCAATTCATGAACTTTAGCCTCTGCTTTCTTTTTTCTACTGTATAGGTCAAGGGCTAGTTTTTTCTTAAAAGGAATCTTCAGATCACTCATTTAACTACGACTCTCAGATTCAGATCGTGTCTTGAACCCGCTACATTCATAATGTATACCCCTTTGGAAACTGATCTGGTATTCCATCTTATGCTGCCATCTTCTGAAGTCTGCAGAGTCTCGATTTTCTCTCCCTTCAGATTAACTATTTTTACTTTTGCATTTTTTTCGTTAAAATCCGGAATCCTTACAACCAGTGTTTTACCCTGATATGTATACATCTGATTAACATTTGAATTGCTTATGGCGTTTTTAACCGAAGAAAAACCTCTGTGAGTAAGGTATACTGTATGGATAGAATCCTTATCATCATCAAAATAAAACCATTCTGAGACATAAGTCGAATATTCAGTTCCATGTACCAAGACAAAAGGATAATATCGGACCGGTTCATCCACAGAAAATTTGAAATACCCGGTGTCGTCTGTATAGGTGCTGTCCAGCTTAATGTAGTCAGATAGTCTAATTAAAGATCCGTACATAACTGCCAGTTCCTCGCACAGAAATAATCTTATGTTACCCATCACTGTGGAATCTTTTGCATTCAACGCTATTCCTCTCAGGCTATGGCTCTTTGTCTCTTCATTTTCAGATGATTCTGTCTTGTTGATTTGGCCTGTAATTACACAAAAAAGAGCAAAAATAATTGTTATAACTTTTGAATAAAGAGAAAATATTGACTTGCACGACCAACGCGACATTTTGATTAATTGTCTTCCCATTCCACCCCTCCAAAATTTTTGATATGTTATCTTTGAGGAATTGCTATCTTTGAACCGCATGATAGAGCAAAAGCTTGAGCCTTGCTCTGTGATCTTTAGCACTGTGTATCACCACTGTAAATGACCTATATAGACAATATATAAAAATTTAAACGAATAAACATATTGTTTTTAAATCAGGAGGATTTTTGGGGTTAAACTGTTGAAGTGCCACGGGAAAAACTGCAAAAACCCCATGGCGTACACCGAAATTTTTAGTGGAATATGGGATGAAGATTTGGATAAACGAAAGGGACTTTTTGTCCGTCTTGTCCGGGGTCCTGAAAATAGCTGGTTGAAGTAAAAAGTCCGTTATGTCTGATGATATCAGTCCACATGGGGGCCTGATATCATTCAGGTCTTGGATTAATTGAACCTGCCCTGAAAATCAGATAAATCCATAATCCTGCTTAAATAGTTCTGAAAATTGGCCAATAATGGCGGTTAGCTAAGCTTCTTTTTTTTCTGGGAACTTAGTTTTAAATGAAACCGCTGATGAATGTATCAGGCATAACTTGTTTAAGGTATGTGCGTGATTGTAATTTTGATAGCAGTCAACAGTTTTATGTTTTGTGGTGCGTTCAGGCCTGAACCGGCGGTAATTGCCATAAACCTGCTTACCTTTAAGAAGCACCCGATTATAGTACCTTCACTTATCTGTTGAAAAAATCTTTTTACATCTTATCAAGGGTATACCATGGGAACAAAAATAAAAGCTGTAATGTGTATTGTCTTATTAGTTGCCATTTTTACAAAGGGTTTTGCGGACAGGAAAGCCAGCATTGAACAGGAAATAAGCAGGCTTGTTACAAATGGGTCTGTTGTTTTGCATGATGAAGCAGGTAATCCACTTATATCTGAAAACGGGGATAATCTATATATACCAGCTTCAATTGTAAAAATTTTGACTTCAGCAGTTGCTATAGATCTCCTTGGTGCTGATTTTCGCTTCAAAACAGAATTCCACATAACTGAAAACAATAGCCTTGTGATTAAGGGGTGGGGAGATCCATTCCTTGTTTCCGAAGAAATCAAACTGATTGCAGAAAATCTTAAAATTATGGGTGTTTCCTCTATCAATCAGATCTATGTAGATAATTCCACTTTTTCTCCCAATATCGTTATACCGGGAATTGTCAGGACGCAGAATCCGTATAATGCACTTAACGGAGCACTTGTAACCAATTTTAATACTCTCAACCTCAGGAGATGTAATCTGGGGAATATCTATTCTGCTGAAGAGGTGACACCCCTTACACCAATAGCCATTTCCAAAGGGGGAAGCATAGATGTCGGAACCACCAGACGGATAAACCTGTCGGGAAGCCGAGAAGATTGTTTAAGATATGCCGGAGAACTTTTTGCCACTATTTTTCAGGAATCGGGTATTGAGATAGAAAATGAATACATCACAAATTCTCAGCTTGACCCAGCCTCGACTCCTTTCTACGTACACTATAACTCCAGAGATATAGTTGAAATATCCAAGGGATTGCAGAGGTTTTCAAACAATTTCATTGCAAACCAGATTTTTCTCACGTTGGGAGCAGAGAAACTTGGGTATCCTGCAACATTGGAAAAGGGAAAATCCGTATTTGAAAATTACATAAGGACAGTACTGGGTATTCCTTCAGAAAAACTGGTTATGGAAGAAGGTTCGGGTATTTCAAGGAATAATAAAATTACCGGCAATACCATGGTAAGCATATTGCAAAATGACAAAAGTCTCTCAGAACTGCTTGCGGCAAGGGGAAGCTCATTGGTTAAATCTGGCACACTTACAGGCGTCTACAATTATGCAGGTTATATTCAGGCCTCACGGGGACTGATGCCGTTTGTAATTATGTTGAACCAAAACAGTAATCATCGGGACAGAATATTGACTTTACTTGAAGAATATACGAAATATATCTGAGATCTCTGCCAAGGGTATCATCTCTCCAATAGGGTAATCATACTGAGCCGAAATGGGTGTGGTTTAATTTTCCGCCACTCAGAGTAGGCGTTTGTTATTTTAGAGCAGAAAATTCCCGTTTAACAATTTCTTATCATTTATCTGTTTGTCATTACAGATAAATCGTGTTTGGAGCTGCTATGATACCCTATCTGGTTTTGTTAAGGTTTTTCCCCGCTTTACATAGTCATTTATCGT
>LDWW01000030.1 GCA_001045525.1 Chitinispirillum alkaliphilum
TGCATTGACAGAATTGGTATCACCCAGAACAAAAATTGTCCCGGTTGGTTTCCCTTCTCTTCCTTCAACCGCAATTTCGCCCGCCAGCCCTATAATTCTCTCAAGGACCTCTGGTTTTACATCCGGGGGGAGAAGATTCTGGGATGTTACAAAGAAGAATTCATACTCCAAAGCCACATCAATTGTTACGATAGTGTCAAACACATTGCTTCTGGAGTTTCCTGACACACAAACAACCCAGTTGTCTTTGCTTATAATCCCTCTGGAGAGGGCAAGAAGAATACCGATCTTTATCTGACCAGTTCTTGAAGCAGGTATTGGAGGAGCCTGGATAATGGCTATAATCCGTTTATCTTTACGGTGCTCAAATCTCGTTTTGTTGCTTGTAACGATGATAATTTTACTTCTGCTTTTGATCTGATCCAGAAAATCATTATCTCTCACACAATCAGCAAACACCATAAGGGCACTGGCCTTGGTTTCACGCACCAGACTCATAGCAGAATTGAATAAGGGAGAAGATGTTTTTTTTACGACTTTCTGAACGGTTTTTTCCTCTACCACACCAGATTTTAAAACTGAAATAATCTGATGAATATTTACAAGAGATTCATCGGCAAGGATTCTTTCCCTGACATCATTTGATTTGAAAAATGTTTCCAGTTCAGAAAGCAGCTGTATCTGGCGGTTTGTATCTGCATCATCCCGGGTAATGAGCAATACAATGATCTGAGCATTGGCATTTCGGGCTGCATCGTAGCTGATTCCCGAAGAATTCCTTCCAACAACAACTCCGAATTCTTTTTTTATTTGTGCTCTGGCCTGAGGCAGGGCAACACCCTGACCGATAAATGTTGATGAGCTTTCTTCTCTTTTCAGAATCTCATCCACAACCGTCTTTTGCTTTTTAATATCAAGAGCCTTGCATGCCGCAAGTGCCAGCTCCTTCAGAGCATCCTGCTTGTCAACAGACTTAAGCTCAACCACGGTAGGAATAACCAGATATTCCTCAAACGACATCATGTTAATTTTTCCTCCCCGGGAATTTTCAATGCAGCAGCACAGTATTTAATAATCTCGGGATTTTTCATTCTGCAAAAAGTTTTGCCTCTTTTTATAGCCTTGTATTTTTCGAGCTGTTCAAAGCCTCTTTTCACAATCTCAGGAGCTGTCAGGTCGACAACGGATTTTACATTCAGATTTTCCCTAACCGCCTGATCCCGGAACCTGAGTACAGATTTTTCTACAAGGTCAATATCTATCGTGCTTCCCTTCTCTACACCACTCAACCCCTTTGCCACGAGATGGAGTGGCAGAATTCTGTAAAGTGAAACAAACCGTTCAAAAACCTTTTCGCTAAGCTGGTCGAGTGATTCCCTGTGAGCAAAAAACTCATCCTTTGCATCACTATTTTTGTTTTTCTCAATATCTACCAGTTCCTTAACGCAAACCGGTTCCTGATAATCGCTATATATCTCACCATAATTTCTTCTAAACAACCGATAAAAGAAAATCGGAATGAATGCCATCAGATCCGCACCATAATAGTAGATATTCCCCAACAATCTTTTGGGCAGAGGATTTGTTTTCTCCCTCAGTCTTTTACCTTTGAGTAACATCGGGAACCAGGGGACATCGGGTGCGCACTCATAGGATATTGACATAGGAAGAATTCTGACATCCAGATCCGGGTTTCTTGCCTGGAGGAGAATCGCGGAGTTAAGAATACCGCCCCTGATTTCCAGCGTGTTCCCTGTATAGCTGCGCCCGCCTTCAGGGAAAACCAGAACAATATCCCCCCCCTTCATCATAGTTATTACATCGTTACAAAGTTTTCTTACATAATTACGCAGAAAACCTTTCCCCCTTGAGACAGTGAATGCCCCAAAATTCCTGAAACGTGGTCCGATTATCGGTAGCTTTGTAAGATTGTCCCCCGCAGCAAACCGCAGGTTTGTGAATCCCTTGAAATACATCATTTTACCGACAAAGAAATAGTCAATGTGACTTCGATGGGTGCTGACGATCATGAGGGGGTTTTTCTGGATTCGCTCAGCGTCAAGATCTGGACCATCAATGTGCACCCTGGAAAAAACGGTATCGAAAAACCGGGCAACACTCTCACTGACACTCATAACAGATTTATGGTAATCTTTCATTTTCAGAAATTTCCGGTGAGAATTTCCACCAAAGTAGTGAATCTTGTTATAGTTAAGGAAGCTATGTTATTCTATATTAATAAGAGTAAAAAATAGGATATGAGGAGGGAAAACCAAAGTAAATTCTGAAAGTAATAATCCGGTTTGCTTGCAATTCAACTGCCCGGATACAAAAAGCGGATATCCAAAACTCTGGACATCCGCGGACAATATTCCGAAACTGAGTTCGTTACCGGTCAGGCCACATCTTCAACTTCTGATCCTACCTTATCTTCTCCGTGACTAAACTCAATGCTTTCACCCTCTTTTTTCATCTGTTCAATCAGATCTTCCCTACCGATCTGCTGGAGATGGCGGATTCGTTTATACTCGTTACGATGTTCAGGGCAATACTTCGGGTAGATAAACTGTCTGGGGTAGATTTTTACTTCAAATTGATGTTCACATCCTTCCAGAGCACAATTCATTACCATGGTAACTACTTCGGTATAATTATGCTTGAAGGTCTGATTTTTTATATTGACGTCTTCGGGCTTGGTTCTTTTTCTTATCCTATACCGATCCTGACGATGCTCAGGACAATATTTTGAAATATGGATTCCGAAAAAGATTTTACCACACCCGGGATAAAGGCACTTTTTTTCCCGAAGTTTCTGACGCCGTCTCGATTTAGGTAACTGCATTAAAGAAACCCTCCGCCACTAAAGAAGAATGAACAATACCAAAACAAAAAACCAAAAAATTAGCCTAACCTCTTGATGTCTGCCGGGTTATAATATATCGACAATTTGACAGAAATGCAAATCTTTTGTGGAGAATTACCATGCTCAGATAAAACAAAAAGCGTGCCCCGGATTCGTAACTCCTTGCACACCAACTGATTACAAGAGCCCACACCATACACCAGCGGTTTTCCCACTCAACAGGAACGATTTACTTCAGGTGGTCCCACAACGTCAAGAACACTCCACATATTCACCTTATTTCACTCCATTCATAGCACCAACTCAAAACAACCATATATTTTTATAACAGAGACACTAAGAGAAAGCCGGAAAAAGCATTACGGCCTCAACAGCCCGTTTATTTAAATCAAGAAAGAACTATTTTTCTTTCTGCACACAATCAAGTTCAGGCATCAAATTTGTATGAAGGATTCCAAAACCGATAAATTTATAGAAGCACCTCCGTTTCTCGACCGCACATGGATAGAATCAAGTCCACTGATCCAAGGGCGCCATGATGTTAAGACAATTATAGACCTGTCCAAAACCGAAAAGATCGATTCTGCAGGCATCTGCTTCATTAAACTGCTGCAAAAAATGCACTCCGATGCCAATGGCAAACTGGTTCTCAGAAACGTTTCTCCCCAAATCCTTCGGGAGTTTACCTCCCGGGATTCAAAAGAGAAAGCCCCTGAAAAAAAGAGGGGTGGCTTTTTCTTATCGGTTGGAAACAGTACGGTAAAGGGTATCTCTTCGGCTGTTCAGGCGTTATCGGTTTTGGTGGAGATGCTTTATTGGGGAAGCATAGGCCTGATTTATCGCAAGGATTTCAAAAAGGGTGGCTTTGGAGAGCAGATGTACCAGCTTGGCTTCAGAGCATTTTTGATTGTCACCCTTCTCTCATTTTTGGTCGGGGTGGTGCTGGCACTCCAAACGGCGATCCAACTGAAGGTCTATGGTGCGGGAGTTTTTCTGGCGCCTGTTATTGGGATAACCATGGTAAGGGAGCTTGGGCCATTGCTAACAGCGGTAATATTGTCGGGGCGGACTGGAAGTGCCACTACAGCAGAAATTGCCACAATGAGCGTTGGCGAGGAGCTTGATGCCCTTCAGACCATGGGAATCAACCCTGTGCAATTCGTAGTGGTGCCAAAGTTCTGGGCCATTTCTATCACAATGCCACTTCTTTCCGGCCTTGCTACCGCAGCCGGAATACTGGGAGGTTTTTTTGTGGCTTTAATGTACCTTGACATAACACCGGCTCTATACTGGAGCGAATTAATCAAACATCTCCATTTCAGGGACGTCTTTGCAGGTTTTTTCAAATCATTGGTGTTCTCATGGCTAATAGTCTGGACCGGTGCATATTATGGTCTGAGGGTCAAAGGTGGTGCGGAGGCTGTTGGCAAGGAGACAACCTCCAGTGTAGTGACAGGGATATTCATAATTATAGTCGTAAATGCGATTTTTTCATTTTTCCTGTGATACCCGGCCGAGCAGATTGTTTGGCTCAGACATCTCTTTATCTAAGCTTGCTCAGCCGGATTTCCGGAAGAAATGTTGTGCTGAACATGTCTTTGGGCTCTGCATATTTCATCCACCGTAACAATTTGTTCAGAACGCAGGTGTTCTCTTTTTTTCTGATTGATGACCAGTAGAATGTTTCTTAACGTACACTCTGATGTTGTTTTTCCCGCTCCTTTTTGCCTCATAAAGAGCTGTATCTGCAGCACTGATCAGATCAGGCTTTTCTGTGATGGAATCGTTGTCAAAGGTGGCAGACCCGATACTGACACTAACATGCAACGGGTGTAATGCAGAAGATTTTCTGTTAATCAGATCAAGTATTCGTCTTGCGGTATTGAATGCTTCAGATTGTGTGCAGCGTGGCAGCAGCACCACAAACTCATCCCCTCCATATCTGTACACTGAATCGTAATTACGCAGGTTGTTTCTGATCGATTCACTGATAAACTGGATGCTCTTTGTGCCAGTCTGGTGCCCGAAGGAATCGTTGATCAGTTTCAGATTATCAATATCGATGAAGAGCAGAGAGAATGTAGTGCCAAAAACTTTTGCATTTTCAATCTCCAGATCCAGATCTGCATCCAGAAGATCTTTTTCAAAAGCCTGAGTTGTATTATCGAAGGTGGATCTGTAGCAAAACTCCTCATATTTATCTGTTTCCAGAATAGTTGGTTTTTGAAGAATATTGCACACATTCTGAAGATAATCAAGAGCTGCGACCTGAATACTGACATGACGCTGTAATGCTGTTTGGAGCTTATGTCTTTGTTCAATTATGTTTTGAAACATTTCCTGTGCTTTTTCTGCATTTTCGACAATTATATGTGCCAGAAGATAAATCGCTTCAACATATATCTGTCCCTTCATTTTTTTTCTAAGCCTCAGCAAAGCGCGTTTTTCTGCCATGGACCCCTTGCGCTCTGCGGTAAGAATTTCAAGCAGGGCAGAGTCAAGCTGCATCTCCTTTTGAAAACGCGCTTCCCGGGAAAGTGAAGTTGAGAAAGTTTTTGTATTTTCGCTCATACTTTTACCTAAACCTTAATAAAACGCTGAAACTATAATCTATAATGAATACTTTCATCCTTAGGTTTTATTGATGAAAATCCCATACACCGCCTCAAATAATCCTTAACGGACAGAGACACTTTACCACCTTTTCGACCACCATTCCTACCCGACATTTATCTCTGCTTTTCCGTACAGAGCAGAGTTTGTGAAGGGAAACAATACTGTTTGCAAGGTGCAGAAATTGCAATTACTATATACAATGGCAAAGGGAGCGAATTTCATAAATGGTGAGGGTTCGGATGAAAAAGATTTTTATCACAGTTGTATACATTCTGTTTTTCTGGGCCATACTGCCCTTTTTGCTTTTGAGTTCTTCCTTTTTTCTGGACAGAAAAAAAGAACTGGGATTTCAAGGGAGTGCAGCAAAATTATTTACAGGAGCTGCGGTTGCTGTTTTTTCTTTTGTCATGCTTTTGCTGTCGGTGTTTCAGTTTTCAAAAGGTGCCTGCAAGCTGCCCATATCAGCTCTTCCCCCTTATGACAAACTGGTCAGCACAGGAGTATATGCATTGTGGCGACACCCCATTTACCTGTTTTACACTACTCTTTTTGGTGGAATAGGTCTTGCCGCAGGTTCAGGGGGAATGATCTTTGTCATTCTTCCACTGTTCGCTCTCGTAGTGGTTATTCATGCGTTGATCGAGGAATTTTTTCTTTTAAGAAAGCATGGTGAGGTCTATAGACAGTATCAACGTTCAACCGGGTTACTAATACCAAAGAGAAAAAAATCGTCTGATCAGTAGTATTTTTTAATGGTTAATTATTTTACAGTACCTTGAGAGTCAGAAAAAAAAGGGTCATTCTGGTTAAACTGTTGAAAGCAGTTAGAAAATTGTATCTTTAATATCACCTGAAACAGCCCGTAAGGCAAAACATCACTCATCTTCATTTCACAATATCCGAGACATAAAACAGGCGCCCGATTAAATTTACAGGAGAGGAAAGCATTCCCAGGTTGTAGCTCCCTCTTCAGCTGACCTCATCGGGATGTTCCACTACCCCTTCAATGCGGTCGGGAATTTATGCTGAGCGTAGCCGAAGTATCACGGGAGCACAGTTCGACAGACTCTCTGCAGGCACTAAGGAAAGCGACATTATAGCCCTTTAGAGTGAGGCTTTTTTTTCAATATCAGGCGGAGTTGTAAAGTGCAGGCATATCCAAACAGCCCCCGTGCTAAGGGAAAACCGGTCCATCTTCCGAAGTCGCGCTTTCGCCAGTGATTGGGGCGGATTTGTACCCGATAGTTTTTTTTAGGAGCTTACTGCCGTTCGCCCTGTGAAATAGATGGAGAAAATTTTTATGCAATTTTAATTGCCGGAGTAATAGTCTGGAGAAAAACAGACCAATTCATAAAACACCACCACCGATCTAATCCCCCCCTAAAAAAAACGCCACCGTCCATTAACGGACCAGTGGCGAAAGGTTTTCAGTGAAAAAGCTAACCTTCTAACGATTAACGGAAATTTTCACCTGTTCACTAAGATTCACATTCGGATTATCCGGGCTCACCGCATTAACTATCGCCAGATATGTTCCGGTACTTACCAATCTTTGATTCCTGTTTCTCAGATCCCAGACATGTAAAATTTTGCCGGGAACAGTTCTGTCATCAATGGAGGCAGTGTACACTACGTTCCCCATGTTATCATAAATTGCCAGACTTGCATTCAAATTTATGTCTGCAGCCATGGGATGGTCAGGTTCGATAACAAATGCCATACCCTGCCTGAAATCCAACCCTGGTATTACAGGCCCATCACCGACTTTGCACGGGTTTGGACCAACAGCAAGCCTTAGGCTGACTGGAATTTCCCCTGTCCTCAGCAGTACGCGCCTGTTTTCAGGATTACTCTGAACATTATTGGACTGATCACGCACATTACCCTCAGTATGTATGAAAACAGAATCACCTGAAGCCACAAACATATGAGGCGGATTTTTTCCTTTGACAATAAACCTGTACTTCAGAGCATCGCGGTCATGATATTCAACAGTAAAAGTGTACCCTGTTTCGAAACCATCTCTGATACCCTTGAGTTTAAAGGGGATCGGTGAGAAAACATCTTCCGCAACCGCTTCACTGAACGTGATGGTAAGAGTATCTTCTGCAACAATGCCTTCGGAAAGAACTTTGCCCAGACTGTAGAGGGCGTCAACTATAACCGGTGCAGCCCTGTCCCTTACGGTCCCAGCCACCGGCTCATCAAACCCATCCACCTTTATCTGCGTGATCATGTTTCCTGATGTCTGAAATGGAACATCATGATGAAATGCTTGGGAAATATCCACCGTTATGCTTGAATTGTCTGTGTGATAGGCTATCCTTTCACCTTCAAGCGGGTCAGTCTGGTTATTTCCTGTCCAGAATAATTCAACCTGAAGATCATTTTTATTCACATCTTTATTGAACCATATCCTGACCTGGTTTACTATACCATCAGCATTGGTGTCAAAGTAAAATGCGGAGTCGATACCCGGGGGTATCGGGCGCAGGCCTAAGATTACGGCCCTGTTTTCAGGATGTACCCGTGCTCCATCCCGTGCATCGATAATATTGCGGTTTGGGTTAAATCTGAGCAGATCTCCTTTCTGGGGAGCATTTTGGCCCATATCTGCAGTTACCAGTTTAACATGGTCACCCTGTGGCAATACGTTTAGAACAGTTACAGGAATTTCTGTCTGATCCTCCTGCTGTTTTCTTAACAAGAGACTCTGACCGAGAAGGTTACTTAACACAATATCTTCTGTAAAAGTAAGCAGAAGTGTATCGACTCCTGAACCGATTTTCTCTGATACCATCCCAGATTTAATCAGTGGCCCAACGCTATCCACAACCCTGAACAGAGCTTCGACACCAGGTATATCGGGTGTAAGAGGGTTATAAAAGAAGTGAGTTCCCAGATCTGGACGACCACTGTAAGTTGTGTATCCCTGCGGGAATTCCTCGGGGAAATTTACCGTTATATGACGCGGACTGTTAAGCACAATCTGCCCTGATCCCGATGCTACCCTTCTGTAACCATCCGTTCTGTTCGGCCAGAAAAGCTCTATAGAATCGGGAATCGTTTCCTCGGTGATATCTATATTATAGTAAACCTCCATTCGGTTCACCCTGCCGTTTCCATTATCGGCAAACACAGCACCATAATCGATATCTGCAGAGGTGACATAAAAAAAGATGTTACTCCTTGATGCAGAGGTGATGGTAGGATCATCCTGAGCGGAAACCGAAATAGTTCCGTTATCTATCTCAATTAATCCCTTTACCCATACCCTGATCTCTCCGTTTTGCAGGTTTACACTGGTTACAGGGCTTTCACTGTCAGCTGATGTGTAAACCTCTAAACCCGGATAGGGGTCGAAAGAAAAATGAATCATATTTGCCCTGTCTGTAACCAGCTGATTACCATCCTCACCACCGAGAGCTCGTATGACGACAGGTAACCTCTGACCGGCTTCACCGCTAAGTACAGCTGCTGGGTTGTAATCCACTGTATCCGCGTAGAAAATTGCCAGCCTGTCGGGGTCGCGCCCAACGATCAGCTCTCCTTCGTCAACAGCACCATTGGCCATGAGCGTCGCGCGAAGTGTATAGATGTCATCACGGCGACCGCCTGTGATTGTGGCGTAAAATTGAACAGAGCCGCTTTCGTCTGTGTATTTTAAACGTTCACCCTCTATGGTGCCGATGTTTTCATCCAGACTTTCTATGGCTACCTGTGTTGGAGTGTTAATCAGGTTACCGAATCTGTCGTACACTGTCAGATTTACAATGTAGTTTTGTCCGGGCATGATAATGGATGGCTGAGCGTCAGGATGATTTTTTGAAACCGGATCGGTGAAAACAATACTCTCCGGATCTCCGGGCAGAATTTCAATTGGGTTTGATCTTCCGGAAAACCCGGGGTTCTCAAGTTCATCCGCGGCTTCCACATACTCTATACCCCCTTCGGGCACAGTCGTAAAGTATACAATTGCTTCAACATGTTGCAATGCAGGAATATGATCGATATGAACCTGCCTTGGTGGCTCTATTACCTGAAACAGTGGGTTTCCAGAAGCAAGATTCACCCACACATCTTCAAGATCTCTGTCAAAAGGCTCCATTCCTGCTACCCGTGGCTTAACGATAAGCCGAACGTGATCTCCGGCACGTACACTGTTTAGAACCTGTTCCGAATGCAGATCCCGGATTTCAACCAGAAAATCGTTTGCCGGTCTTCTGCCAAGTGTAATTGGTCTGTTGTCAGGATGCACAGTTGCACCATGGCGCATGTCAACAACACCACTTCCCGGAACAAAACGAAGCTGATCATTCTCCTGAGGTGCATTTGGTCCAAGATCATCCACTACTACATGGAATAAGTTACCATGTGGAAGAATTTCCCTGACATTCAGGATAAATTCCTCATTGCTGCCCTGCTTAATAAGGAGCAGAGTGTTTCCGCGCAGACTTTCAAGATTAATCTGCTCTGTAAATGTAAGTATCAGAGTGTCAACCCCTGGGCGGTCTTTGTCAATCACCAGCCCGGTACCAAGAAGCGGACCAACGCTGTCTATCACTTTGAAGCTGGTTGCCTGAGTTGGTACATCAGGGGTGAGCGGGTTCCAGTAAAACTGTGTGCCCAGTTCATCGTTGCTGCCGGTGAATGTGGTAATCCCAGCAGGGAAAGGTTGTGGGAAATTGACTCTGACAATTCTTGAATCTGCCGGGTCCAGTGAAATGTTGTTGCGATCTACGACTCTTCTTTCTCCGCTGCTGTTTGGCCAGAATAGTTCAATTGAATCAGGGATAGTCTCCTGAGTGAGATTTTCGCCATAGTACACTTCAAGATAATCAACCTGTCCGTATCCATTATTGGCGTACACTATCCCATGTTCAATATGAGGAGTGAAAAGAGAGAAAAAGATTCTCGACCGGGTACCCTGCTGAAGATTGTGTTCATCAGAGGTAACTATGATACTTCCGTTGTCAACTTCATTTACACCTGTAACCCATATTCTGACCTCTCCGCCGGATAAGTTAACACTTGATATTGGATCTGTAGCATTCTCTGACTGGTATGCCACAAGATCAGAACTGAGAATAATCTGAACCTGTGCATTCACGTTAAGTCGCTCACCACCGCTTGTTGCCCGGATGACCACTGGAAGCCTCTGCCCGGCTTCACCCCTTAGCTCTGCATTGGGGTCATACTGCAAAGTGTCTCCGTAGAATATTTCAAGGTCATTTACACTGGTGAATGTAACCGAGATTCTCTTTAAGGTAGAATTCCCCGATGCATCAGTTGCCTTAAGCCAGATATAGTTCCCGGGCATGTTGCTTTGCTGAAGCTCTTCGCGTGAAACGGTAATGTCGAAAACCTTACTTTGAGGGTTTGATACATCCACAGGCTGTGCATCACGCCACACTCTCCACTCCTGGTCCATTGACCATTTTATGTCCCGGGCTTCTGTTTCGTCGGTAATAGTTGCCCGTACTATTGTGGTCTCACTGTCCTCGCTCTGAGTTCTCCAGGAAAGGTAGGGGTATTCGTTATCTTGCTCGAATCCAGAACAACTGCTGTTGCTGCCTGAGTGTCTTTGTATGAGTTCCTGTGCATCTCCGGCGATTGCCAATCTGCGGGTGAAGTCAAACTCTCCCTTTACCGTTCTCAACAGCGGCAGAAAATCGTAACGGAAACTGATATTGTCACCAGAGACAGACGGAGCCCTTCCCCTCAAGATATCGAAACCACCGTTTATAGTATCCCAGATTCTTTGCCTAACATTCTGGTGCACAGTTTCATCATCGAAAAAGAATCGCAATATACCACCATCCCCCTGATTTTGCACTGTGCCGTTATCACCGAAGAATACATCGGTCATGGTTTGGCGGGAGACAGGAAAGTCTATCAGTTCGATTGAGGGGTCGGCGAGGGACAAACGAGAGGCCTCTATAAACTGACGGCCAAAACCGGTGTAAAAGTCATCTAAGTAATTATTGTTGCCGCGTCCAAAGTGATACCTGTCCAGTGTTCTGGCATTTTGGTCATACTGGGGGTAACCAAAAGCTTCGGCAATGTTCCCCATGTGCCCCCACAATCCCTGGTTGTAGGCAACGATCATAGCTGAAAGGCCAAGGTAGGGATCGCCTTCCTCACGAGAAATCTCAATCCCCTCTCTCCAGCAAATATCCTGAGCGTAGGAAACAACATCATAGTTTGCAAAAAGAAAAAGGCTGGGGAAAAAAGAACCATTAATTGTTGTAGCGCTGTTCATCACAGTGCGCCGTCCATCCTGTGCCCTTGTGTAATAACCCATAAACTCCTCATTGCTTATACTTAGCTCTGTGGAATTCCTTGCCGAAGAAAGCTGGGCTTCAAACTTTGGGAAAAAACTGGGATAGTTCATGGCTCTGTCTAAACCGGAAGGTCCCTCAACATGAAAGGGGGTAAATTCTGTACCATTGATAAAATCTTCCCGGAATGCATTGGTTCCGGCAAATGTCTCCTTAATTCCAATACCCATCAAAGTCTGCATATCGATATTCAGGTACTCCTGAGATAGGGCAATACCCATCCAGAACATATACTGCGATTGATCTACTGTGAGATCAGTGTTACTTACTCTGAAGGTTTCCGTGGGTATAGCTATCTGTAGCTGCGTTTCTCCAAGCCAGGTATCCATCATTCCGGCAGAATACCTTCCTCCGCGTACACCAAGACTGTCATAAACTTCCGGGCGGTAAGCTGGATCGTAAAATGCGGGCAGATTGCTTATTCTGTCAAGCTGCGAAAGGGTAATGGGGTCCTCACCGATCGGGTCATCTGGAACACCCGGTGCCCCGGTTCTCAAAAGCAAAAACTCACTTCCTGGAACCGGGGTTGTTGTTTCAGGAAAGTTGCCCCAAGGATGGTTAAAATGACGGGTGTCCCCCGGGGTAATTCGGGCTGCCTGATCCTGTTGCGCATTGGGCAGATAATATAAATTTACCTCATTTTGTCCCCCACTCCGTGCCCTGTTGATAATCCTGAATGTAGAGTTATCCCATACCTCATCGGGTGAACCGGTCCACTCCCATCCCTCGTTTAAAAACCTGATACCTCCGAGAGTCCAGGAAGAATTGGTATTGTTCGTAATCGACACCGATGTTCCGCTTTGATCAACACGCGCCACAACTGCGGCATATAAAGTGCTGTTAATTAACAGCAGGATCAGAAATAGAGCACTGATGCACCTAAGAAAATCGACTCCAGGGTATTTGACCCATTTTTTAATCATGATAATTCTCCTCAATACGTATGCAGAATGTGTGCTGACTTGTGTTTATGATAAGCCATGCCCCGCTTAACCGTTTAACTTTTATAAATTCTGAAGCGAGCATAAATATAATATAGGAAATATTCTGCCTAACAGGGGAAAAATTTTGCCCCAATAATCTTATACGGGGTATTTCAGTTCATGCTCAACCTGTAAGACACTAATGAGGGGTGTTGTCCGGAAAACTCACTTTTTTAAAAAACATTCCCTTGACGGGAGTTTCTGAGGGAATGGGAGTATGCTGATCTTTCCCTGAACCCGCTATACTCCATATACAGTATTAGTCGGTAAAATAGCGCTATGAAGCAAATACTGGAAAGGGTCTTGGAAGCTAAATGCTATGAATAAAGCACGGGACCCGTAAAAAGCCCCGTGCTCAGGAGGGGTACAGCACTACTTAACTACAGCGAATTTTACTCTTTCAGAAAGTATCACTCTTCCTGCATCAAGGTTGGTAACATTTGCGATTAACAGATAGGTTCCTTCCGAAACAAACCTGCCGTTTCTGTTTCTGAGGTCCCAGGTCATTACAATTCCGTTGTTTGAACGCTCTTGCGCTTCGGGTGGAGCTGTATAGACGATATTTCCAAGTTTGTCGTAGATAGCAAGATCCAGTTTGGCGTTGATATTTTCAAAGATCTGTGTGTTATCACCAATAATTTGAATTATAAGGCCTTCATGAGACCTGCCTGTTGAAGGCAGATAAACTCCATCAGCCCCGACACGCACAGGACTTGGGCCAACTATAAGCCTTAGATTTATGGGAGGATCCCTGACTTCAAGAGGTACCCTACGGTTTGCAGGATTGTTCTGGATATTTTCATCCCCATCTCTCACTCCGCTATTAGGGTTGATGAAAATGGAGTCCCCGTTGTTTGGAAAGACAAAGCTTTCCAGTGTTGAGTTAACTGAAAACCTGTAGGATCCACCGGATCCTCTTCCCAGATACCCCAGTTCGAGCTGGTACCCGGTAATGGGGGAAATGAAGGAAAAAGGTGTTGCAGTGAGCTGGTTTTCCATAACGGATTCACTAAACACCACAGTCAGGGTATCTATTCTGTTTTCTCCTTCACCAAACTCATAGACAGCATTTGTGATAACGGGAGCCGCTCTGTCTCTGACGGTTCCTGTAACAGCCCTGTCGTAATCTGTGCTGTTGATTGTTACTGTCATATTACCAGATGTCTGGTTATCGACACTGTTATTGAAGGCATCTCTTACATTCACAGCTATAACGGAGTTATCTCCGTAGCTATGGGCTTCCCCGCTGATTTCACCTGTAGTGTTTCCCAAGGTCCAGGAGAAAGTGAAAGTAAGATTAGAAATGTTCTCTTCTTTATTCAGCCAGATTATAACATTGTCCACGATACCATCAGCATTGGTGTCATAATAGAATGCTGAGTCGATTCCCGGAGGAACTTGCCTCATGTTCAGTGCAACGGGACGGTTCTCAGGATGAACTGTTGCTCCGTGCCGGGCATCCCTTACTCCGCTGCCGGGGTTAAAACGGAGGAGATCATGTTCCGCGGGAGAAAGCTCACCATTGTCTTCGATGATAAACCTCACTCTTCCATCTTCAGATATTGCACTGATTACATTGAGAGGTATTTCGTAATCAAAGCCGGCCTTTCTGAGAAGAAGAGTTTCTCCTCTGAGACTTTCTGGATTGATACTTTCTGAAAAGCTTGCAATGATTGTGTCAACTCCAGGTGTGAGCCTCTCAACGAGTGTTGCAGAAGTGATCAGCGGACCTATACTATCGATCACATCAAACCGTGTTATTATTTGATTGGTTGCACCCGGACTGGTGTAATAGTGCGTACCAAGCCTGTTTGTGCTCTGAAAAGAGGTGTATCCTTCACCGAATGGCTCAGAAAACCGCACCGCCACAAGAGTTGGGTTAGCGCTGTCCCACTCAAGCTGTTCTCCGTATGCTTTTCTGCGATACTGAGGTTCCTCACGAGGCCAGTATAAAACTATCGAATCCGGCTTATCGCTTAGCGGTTGGGTGTAAAATACGGCCATGCTGTCAAGTCTGCCGTAGCCGTTATTGGCAAAAACTATCCCATGCTCAATTCCTGAAGGGGGCGGGGTAAAGTATATCTGTGCCCTTTCGGTACCAAGCAGGGTAATGTCATCAACAGGGCTTACGGCTATTCTGCCGTTTGTAACCAGGTCAACTCCGGTGATCCACACGACCGCTCTGCCCTCTGTCAGCCTTGTCTGGGTTATTGGTTCAGCCGATTCCTGAGTTTGGTACACCCTTAGATTTGCGCTTGGGGTGAGTGTGAAAGAGATCTCTGAATTTACATTTGTCTGGAGCTGTGTGCCACCGATCCCTCCGTGTGCTTCGATAACTACCGGAAATCTCACACCGACCCGTCCTCTTACCTCTTCAGTTCGTGTCCCGAGCGGATTTTCATAAAAAATAGCAAGGCGGTTTCTTGCTTCACCAACTCTGATTGCAGCAGTGTCCGCAGAGTTAGGATTTCCCGCAATTATAGCTCTCAGATCGAACAGATCGTCCCGCAGCCCACCTGTTACGGTTGCTTCAAACTGCACCCGTCCCTCTTCATTTGAAGTTCCCACGCCTGAACCGACGATGTCCCCGATTTCAGGCTGAAGACTCTCGATTATGATTCCTGCAGACTGGTCGACTCTGTTGCCATATTCATCCCGAACAGAAATTTCGACATCGAAATTGTCCCCGAAATTGAGTGTGGGGGGAGCAATTCCGGTTCTGTTTGATGGCGGATTGTCGAATTCCACTCTATAGGGGTCCCCAGGCAGAATTGTAATAGGGTCAGAGGCGCCCAGAAATGGCAGGGACTGGTTGGGGTTTTGTGGGTTTTCCCAATATGCGCTGACCCTTACGATCTCATTTTCTCCTGAAGGGGGTATGGTTGTGAAATATACGGTCTCCTGTGAAGATAACAAATGCGTTATCTGATCAATCTGCAGGGCCTCATCTGTGGAAGCATCGAAAAGTGTTCTGTTGCCACCAAGACTTACCCTGACATGGTTGATATCATGTATAAACGGTTCACCGTTTCTGGTAGGTGTTATTCTCAGCATCACATGATGGCCGGCTCTGACCCGATTGCCCGGGATTGGATTGCCCTGTAAATCGAGAACCTGAACCTCTAACTCGGTTTCCAGGCTTCTGTAGGGTAAAAAACCCACATCTGAAGTCACAGGTCTTCCGCTTTCATCCTCCCCCTCTATTACCAGCTCAACAAAAGCGTACTCCCCTATGGAGGAAACGCCCGAGAAGGTAATATTATTGGAACCGATAGAAATTGGTGTTGGGGGTATGTTAAGCTCGACTATGTCCCCCGATGGAATGGGGCGTACATTAAAAGCACCGACATAACTCTCATCGTAAGGAACATCTCTGAGCAGTCTGGCATATCTTATTCGGGGATTGTTCATAGTACCCTGAACAGTAAAATTAAACTGAGCTTCCAAACGGTTTCCGGTATAAAAAAGGTTGTCTTCGGGTATGATTCTGGCGAGTGTGCTCTGTTGCCCCCCCCCTCTGAATCGCTCCGATATCTGCTATTTGGCCATCGCCTCCAAGCATTCCGATAAGATCGCAGCCCCCCCCCGCTATATGCTGACTAACGAGTGGGTTTTGCCAGTTGGGCACGAGAAAATCGGGACTGTTCGGGTCTTCGGAAAGAAACTCCGTTTCGATCCAGCGGATATTTGCAGATGCAGGAAAACCGGTTGTATCTTCAGGGCTTAATATCAAAGCCCCCTGTTGGCCACTTTGAGGTCTTCCCATGTTCTGCATGATATTAGGGATCCCTCCCCCAGCAGGTGGGGGCTCCTGCATAGCAGCATATACAGAATGCCTCATCCTCTTTCTGAACCGAAATTCAAAGGGAGGATGCCACAGCTCCCATCCCTCATACCTGAACTGGCTTCCGTATCCGTTATTCAAATAGTGCCTTGGCCGCCCGTAGATATTGTTGAAAATCAGATGCTGTACCCCTGCAGCCCAGAAACCAGCGTAATTAAGATAATTCCTGAAAAAAGTGTTGTTGTATATGGCCAGAGGTGAGAGGAGATTTTCTTTAAAAGCAATAGCCCCTCCATACTGATATGCGTTTTGGTTTGTAACCTCCCCATCTGTGATATTGCGGGCATCCACCCTCATCACCTCCTGAAGGACACTGGGAGTATGATAGTTGTCATAGATCAGGTTGTAGCGTATTGTGGAACCTAGATCCCACATCATCTCAAAATAGAGCCCCCAGGAGTTTGAGTGTATACGGTTGTTTTCGATAAGATGTCCTCCGCCCTGACCAAAAGCGGAAAAAGGGATAATATCTTCAACATCGATATCCCCCGGATTAGGATTGCCGAAAATTCCTCCCGCATTTCTGTCCTTGACCGCTATACCATAATAAGCGTTTTTAAACTCACTGTTTCTGACAATTATGTTACCGGTAATATCCAGGGTGAGTGCGGCATTTCCATAGAACAGACCGTAAACACCATGCTCCCCCCCCTCTTCGGGCCACACCCCGGGGTATCCGAAGGGGTAAGCGCCGCCACCGTCTACGATGATACCGTCGATTGTGACTCCCTGCACTCCTGAGATTCGCAGTGCACCGTTACGGTAAAAGGTGATATGCGCCGGGTCTCTGGATTCCTCATAATTCCTGGGGCCCACGTTTACCCTGTCCTGGTATCGTATGGTGGGTTTGTTGTTTGGGTCTGCAGATCTGAGGGTAAGGTTGTGGAGCCGTTCATCTCTGGAGTTGACACTGATATGGATCTGCTGCTCAGGAGAATAGACAGCGTTGTCCAGGATTATGATTTCATCACCCGGGCTTGCCGCATTGATGGCAGACTGGATATCGGAGTACTGTCCGCTGCCGTCCTGTGAGACGGTGATCTGTGACTGTGAGAAAGCCGTATGTGCAGCGATGGCAAGGAAGAAAAATAGGTGGATAAATTTTCTGTCGAACATATTACTGCCACTCCTGTCTTAGAAGAGGAAAAACGGTTTTATAAATGTATCTCTTTAGAGAAAATCGGTCCAGTTTTGAAAGCGGCGTTTAAAGCGCTTAACTTGATTCTGGATAAGTAGTTGAGCGCTGCCGATACAATATAATAATATACACGCTTTTGCTGGAAATGCAACGTTATCTTTCTCAGGGGGAGATTTTTTTGAGAAAAAATTCAGGGGAGGGGGGATTGGTTTGATATTTGTAGGGGAAATAATAACAGAAGTGGGTTAATTTAAAACTCAGAGGTGAAGGCAATAATCGATCACCGGGGTCCGAAATTTTTATAAGGAAGGGAAAAAAACAGGTAAATTCTGCAGAGGGCCGGTTTACGGATTAAGGGCTGTCTGCAGATCAGAGAGAGAAAGAGAGAGAGAGGAAATGGTTTTGTTGTTTTGGATGGGAGGTGTGCGTTATGCATCAGAGAGTTGAGCCATATGTAACGCTTGACGATCGTCCTGACAGGGATACAGTAATAGAAAAAGACGAAGTATTGAGCATAATCATAGATGTTGAGACTCTTTGTATAGAGGATTTCTATGACAAGTACTTCGAAACCCACAACAGGAGATAAGTTCTCTTCTGAGCGGGGCGGTTTGTCGCTGAAAGGAATCGGCAGTGTGGTTGGGATGCAATCTGTGTTTCCCTGGGGGATTCCCCCGGTATTCCAGCCGGATAGGGGTGAAAGCCAAAAAGAGGTCCGGCCTGAAAACCGTGTGATAGCCAAAAGGGACAGTTTTGCAACAGCTTGAGAGGCACTGCCGTTATCTTTGCACATTTTTTTATCTGTAATAAAAGAGGGAAGCGGTACACAAGAATATATCTCGTATACCGCTTCCCTTTTTTCTATCTTCTCAGACTATCTTCTCTATAAGATTTCTGATACAGTTTTTTTCTTCATCTATTTCCGACAGAGTCTGGGAGATTCTCTGCTCCTGCTCCTCAATGATTCTAAGTCTCCTCACAATATCGTCATGGATGAATTTTAGCTTCTTATCTGAAATTTCCCCCTGTTTTCCGTTTTCCTTCATTTCGGCAACGGGTGCCACATGCTGCAGCTCTGCCTGGGGTACTTGCTTTGGACCAGGTTCAAACTCCGGATTGGGGAACCTGTCCTCCATCTCTATCTCCCGTATTCTTTTCCGTGTACTGGCACTCATAACCATATCTTTAACCTCCCTCCCGCTTAAGTAAGCTAACGCACTCTCTTGGGTCATCTATGGAGTTGCAGGACATAGCCTTTCTATATTATTACGTTTTTTTGAGGGGAATTAATCAGCTGCAGCACACGGTTTGGGCGGTTTTTGAGGAAAAAAGCAAAGGCCCCGGCAATCAGAATTACCGGGGCCTTTCTGAATATATGAATCCACGCCCTGCAGGATTCGAACCTGCGACCTACGGATTAGAAATCCGTTGCTCTATCCGGCTGAGCTAAGGGCGCACAGCTTTAGCGTTAATGGTCGGGGTGGAGGGATTTGAACCCCCGACACCTTGGTCCCAAACCAAGTGCGCTACCAGACTGCGCTACACCCCGACAAGGAGAAAAGAAAATAGTTTATAGTTTCTCTTAAAGGAAGAGTAATTATCAAGAATATAAAAATTTTTCTCCCCAATGGAAGAGTTTTTGCTTTAAAAACCAAAAGAGGTCGGTTGTCAGAGATAAATTGGGGGAGAAAACAACACCGTGGAACAGGAATTGTCCTACATTCTTCTGGTAGAGGATAATGAGAGCCATGCCCTTCTGGTGAAGCGTGGTCTTGAGCAATGCGGCAACAAGTGCAGGCTGGTCCATGTAACGGATGGTGAAGATGGGTTGGATTATCTCTTCAACAGGAGAAGTTTCACCCAGGAGAGACGAAACCCCCGGCCCAAGTTTGTGTTTCTGGACCTCAGACTTCCCAGAATGGATGGGCTGGATGTGTTAAAGGAGATAAAATCCTCCGACTACACCCGTGACATTCCTGTTATCATACTCACAAGCTCAATGGCCGAACCGGATATCGTAAGGGCATATTACTACAACGCCAACAGCTATCTGGTAAAACATATAGACTTCTCCCAATTCAGAAAACAGATAATCGACACTGTAGAGTATTGGATTAACTGGAACATAACGCCACTTTGATTTAACGTTTTGACCACTTTTTTTCTCCGGATAAGTCCAAGGGAGAGTGCATCTGTGTTGATGAAAAACAGACCCTTTTTACGCATACTCCTCTGGAGCGTACCATTTTTCATCATAATCGTACTCTTGTTTCAAAGCCACTCTGGCTACCGCAGACAACAAGAACTGCTGGTTGAGGTTATCAGGAGCAGAAATAATCATGTCGGGGAGCAGATTCTAATGAGGCTCGACCTGCTGTTTTTCGAACGTGTCAAGGACATAACTCACCTTGCAACGATTATAAATAGTAACGGCCTGGAAGAGAGGAGGTTTTTAAGCGATGCAGAAGGAATTTTATCAAGAGAGCCGGGGTATGAGAGTATAGGCTTTTTCTCCCTTACAGGAGATCTTCTCTTCTCCGTTCCGCAAATCAACACCTATCTGCAGAAGGTCAGTCCCGGTACTGTTTCCAAAGCCTTAGAAGATACCTCTGCAATATTTACTCCTCCCATTGCTGTTCAGAATGAGAAAGTATTCACAGTGGGAATTTTAGTTCCTGTTCCACAGACCGGAGTAGCAGCCGGGATGCTGCGGATTGAAAAAATCATCCTGGAAGTTATAAAAGAGACTACCCCCTACCCCCAATACGCTGAGGTATATATAGAAAACAGAAGCATATCCGGGTCTCCAATGTGCAAAGATTCAGAAAATAACACCCGGTCTCAAAGATATGTAACATCCTTTATATCCAAGGAGATAATGGGGCTTCAATGGGGTGTGAGAATTATCAGACCGGTGGAGGGAAGATATGAGAGGCTTTTTGAAGAGGGCAGATTAAGGTACATAATAACTCAGATTGCAGTTCTATTTGCAGGCGGGTTGTTGTTTCTCTCTTTTGCCGCCCTTTCAAGGGCTGAGTCGAGTGAAAAGCGCCTTGAAATTTCTGAGGGGCGATACCGGAGACTAACCGAAAACGCAAGGGATCTGATTTTTAGATTCAATTGTTCAGAGAAAAGGTTTGAATACGTGAGCCCCGCCTCACTTGACCTCACAGGCTATGCCCCGGAGGACTTCTACTCAAACCCCGCTGTTTTGGAGCAGATCATTGCTCCGGAGTGGAGGGGGTACTGGGATCAGAGCTGGAAAAATCTTGTTGAGGAGGGAAAAGCGGAGTCGGTTTATGAGTTTAGAATTATCGGCAAAGACAAGCAGAGCAGATGGCTCCATTTTCGTGCAGTGGTGATTTTTGGGGAAATGCAAGATCACCCCTTTGCAATAGAGGGAACGGTCACCGACATAACAGAGCTCAAAACAGCCCTCGAGGAACGGGAAAAACTGATAAATGAACTTGAGGCAAAAAACGCAGAACTTGAACGTTTCGCCTACACCATCTCTCATGAGCTAAAAACCCCACTTATCACCATACGTGGTTTTTTGGGGTACCTGGTCAAAGAGGCTCAGGAGGGGGATATTGGTGGCTTATATCAGGATGTGTCACTTATCAGAACCGCCACCGACACCATGAACAAGCTCCTTGAGGGACTTATTGAACTGACCCGTGTGGGGCGTTCGCCGGTAGAGCCTGAAGTGGTGGATCTTGCCGATCTTGCCAGGGAAGTTTTGAATAAATTCAGACGCATTATAAATGAGAAAAATATTGATATTTCTATCTCAGATGATATGCCCCCGGTGTATGGCAATAAGATGGAGTTTTCCGAACTAATAATAAACCTGATTGAAAACGGGATAAAATTCATGGGAGACAGACCCGACCCCAAAATCCGGGTTGGGTGGTACAGGGAAAATCAGGATGTAATTTTTTATGTCCGGGATAACGGTATAGGGATAGAGAGAAAATACCAGGAGAGGATATTTGGAATATTCAACAAACTCGACCCCAGATCTGATGGTGCAGGGGTAGGACTGTCTTTGGCCAGGAGGATTGTAGTTTCACACGGAGGATGGATCCGGGTGCGCTCTGAAGGCCCTGGGAAGGGAAGTAGTTTCGAATTTACCCTTCCCCTGGCCTGAATAGCACAAACACTGACTCTACACTACCATCTCTAAATCTTAACTGCAACCGGTAAGTGAACCCTCCTTTTCCAACCTTTTTGGAGAACACTGAGTCTTTTGGAGCTGTTCTGGTTTGTCTGTTTTCGCCAGCTTACTGTGGAGCCGTTCAACCTGGAGACAGAAAGCTTCTATTCTCGATTCGATTATTTGTGGGAAAGGATTTCCGTCACTTTCAATTGTTAAAAAGGGCAGGAAGTTAATGTTATCCCTGACCTCTGTTTTCCCCCAAATTTTCTGATCAAGAAACCTTTTGTTTTCAACAGTGGCTTCAGCAGAGAGTACCCCTTCAACTACACGAGTGGGCATGCATGCAAAGGGGCCAATCTGTATTGCACCATGGGTTGAGTGGAGAATATCTCTGAAAAAGCTACCTGTTACCAAAATAGCCTCACCGGTAAGTCGGGGGTCAAAAAAGTGTTTGCCGTAATTTATGATCTCCTTCATGTTTGTCATCTCAAATGTGTAGAGTCCTGAAGTTTCCATAATGCTCTTGATTTTTTTCTCCAGTCTGTGTTGAAGAAACACCCTGGCTCTGAATTCAAGAGTGGATTTAATATCAAACTGAGCTTCAAAAATCCCCTCATTTACATTATAGTCACAGTACTCCAGCCACTCAAAGACAGGAGCTTTTCTGACCACTATGTCTTTGCTTTGAAGTCGCTGGATGAGATCCTGGGAGGAGAAGTTGTCTCTTCGCACAAAAATCTCTCCCAGAAGGGATACCTTTTTTGCCTTTGAAAGGGGGTATTTCAGAGGAATCAAAGAGAGTTTTTTTGCCGCCTCCCCAAGTTGCCGGAAGAGATTACCGGTGTGTCCCGATTTGAACATTGCCACAATCTTACCCCACTCGCCGGAAAAGATTTTCTCAGCTGATTGTTTGTCGACTGCCAGCACATCCAGGGCGTTCTTAACATCTTCCATACAGTCTGAGACTATAATGGATTTGAGTACATTGAGAGCATCTTTAACCGCAAGTCCTGCATATCCGTTTTCGTTTGTCAGTGACAGCAGGGCTACATTGGGGATTCGCAGTTTTTCAATTAATCTGCTAATGTAAATGTTATATTGAGTGAGCCGGCAATTGCCCCCGCTTGTAGGCATAAAGTACACCAGATTTTCATCTTCCCTTTTCTTTTTTATGTAGTTAAGAAGACCTCCGGTTGTTAATATCAGGGGCAGACACTCTTTACAGGATGCATGCCCTTTTCCAAGCTTCATCACTTCACTGTCGTAAACAGGGGTGCTTGAAGCTCTGATTCCTGCACCGGAGAAGGTGGCTGCGATCAGTTCGCTTGACAGTTCACCCATCGACGGGAAAAGGAGATGCACGCTTGGATCGGTTAATTCAAACCGCGAGTTTTGGCTCGATATAAAAACCGGTTTCTTTTCATAAGAGATCCGGGCAGGAATGAAAGGTGTCTGCTGCACAGGGTTTTTTTCCAGTTTTCTGAAAATATCGACGATGTCAAGAAATGCTTCGATTCTGGTATCCACTCCCGCATCCGCAGTATGGCTGTCGAGTTCCAGTGTAAGGGATGGTTTGCTTTTCATGATATCCCTAAAGTAGCCGGTAAGAAAAGAGTCCGGGCCACAGCTGAAATTTGTAATATATGCTCCGAAGAGCTGCGGGTGTCGCTCAACGAAAAGAGCTGCTTTCATTATATTCTGGCCAATTGCCCAGTTCATATCCATCGGGCACTTCTCATTTTCAAAAGGAAGAAAGTCCCATGGGATAATCGTTATGCCCCGTGATGCGAATTTGGCGGGTATTCCCAAATTCCCATCTTCGGAGAATGCATTGTAGGGTCTTCCAAACAAAACGATTGCAGTTTGGTCGGGATCGCTCTCGATATCCTGTAAAATTTTCTTACCATGCTGTTTTAGTTTCTGGTTGAATCTGTTTTGCGCCTTAAGGGCTTTATGGTAAGCTGATGCGCCCTCAAATTCTGTGTATCCGCAGGCGTGGGCAATTGAGGCAAATACAGAGGTTTGGGATTCGTAGCCCTGGGAGAAATCCAGCACCGGTGAGAGAAACCCGGTAGATATCATCATATCTTTAAAAGCACTTTTTAGAAAGTAAGGTTCACTTTGCAGAAGAAGGCAGGTACATTGATGTTCCCTTCTTCTTGTTGGGGCATTTTCAACATACAACTCAACCACTTTGGGAAGAAAAAGGAAATCAGGTTTCTCCTCTAACAGGCTGTAGAGAGCTCCGTGTGCTATTTCTGCCGGAAAGCAGTAGGAGGAGCGCTTTCGTTTCATCCCCTTGGGGTCTATTCTGCCCGAGGTAACCACTTTCAGTCCCAGCTCTGAGAAAAAGGTGGAGTATAATGGAAAGAGCATATTGGTTAAAAAAGAGCGGTTGATTCCAACTGTCTTGGAATCATTTCCGGCTTTCTGAGTGAAATCATTGAACAGGAATTGTTGTCTTTTTGCCACTATATTGTATTTGTCTCTGTCGTGTTTGACATTGTGCAGCTGGTTATAGTACTTGTTGCAGGCGCCGCCGAAAGGATACTTTTTGTTTTCTATTATTAATGTGTTAATCTCACAGTTTCTGTCGCATCGTTCCCCACCCCCTGCGCACCTGAACTGCCTGCCCTGAGCCACCTCTCTATTAATTAGGGTACCGAGATTAAAAGATGCCTTTTCGATAAGACCATCGTTAATTCTTTTCTTAATTTCAAGAGCCACCCCAAATGCCCCCATCAGCCCCGGCTCAGGAGGAACCACAATAGGCTTACCTATAAGATTTGCCATCGCCAGAGGGATAGCTTTGTTGTAGCACACCCCACCCTGCATAAAGATTTTCTCTCCACAGGGTCGCTGTCCCTTGACTCTGTTTACATAGTTCATACAGATAGAGTACACCAGGCCAGCAATGATATCTTCTTTTGATATCCCCTCATGTGAAGCGGTCTGGATGTCAGAAGAGATAAAGGCAGCACACTGATCATTGAAATTTGGAGGAGCGGTGCTTCTGAGTGCAATAGATTCTATTTCTCTGTAGCCGGTGCTGAGAGTCTCCCCTGCGGATTCTTCAAGAAACGAACCTGTGCCGGCCGAACAGGCTTCATTCATTGCGTAATCTGAAGCCACACCATTGGTGAGGAATGTGTATTTGGCGTCCTGTCCCCCGATTTCAAAAATTGTGGTAACATCCTTGTCAAAGAAGGCAGACGCTGCAGCATGGGCTATTATTTCATTAATAACTCCCCTTGTGCCGGCATGAAGTCCCGCGATTTGCCTTCCGGAGCCGGTAGTGCCCAGTCCGACAATAGTAACAGGTACGGGGATCTGTTTTAGGAGAGCTTTGTAGCAATTCCTTGATGCCTCAATGGGGTTGCCGTTTGTCCTTAGGTAAACAGATGCCACTATGGAATTATCCCTGGTTCTGAGTGCTATTGCTTTGGTTGTGGTTGATCCAACATCAAGACCGATTATGAGTGTATCATCTTTCCGTGCTTTTTCGATTTGAATCGATTTAAAGTCAACCATTGATTTACTATCAAGAATAGGAGGAAGGGAGTTAAACGAAACCGAATCTTTTTTAAACAGATCATTTTCATTTAAATGAAGGGGTGATTTTTGTATCATGGCATACCAGGCAGCACCTACAGCTTCGAAAACATCTGCAAAGTCGGGAACAATCAATTTGCTGATATTTTCTCCCACCATTCTCATAATGACATTGTTATTAGTGATTCCGCCCGTGGCAATCAGGCCATTATCCGGGACCTTTTGCAAAAGGTCGAGAATTTTCTCACTCATCATACGGCAAAGTCCGGCAGACACCCTGCCTACCGGTATACCTTTGTTCAATGCATGGGTACAGTCACTTTTGCAAAACACTGAACATCTTCCTGATACACTGAAAGGTTGTGCCTTTTCTGCCAGCTCTACTGCTTCTTTGGTGGAAATGTCCATGCGCTGAATTTGTTGAAGAAAAAACTCTCCGGTCCCGGAGGCACATTTATTGCCCGTTTCAACCGAAGAGATTGCTCCATCCTGGTCTAAGGCGTATATAATGAAATTTTCTGCACCAAGTGAGGCAACGGCCCCGACATTCTCAAAAATGTTATTCTGTTTCATAAATTGAAGAGCATGTTCAACCGATTCAGGCTCAGTAATTGATGGAGCATTCACCATTGTTCTGAATTTCCTGCCTGTTATCATGATATGATCATGAGTTTTGAGATCGATTTTTTTGATCAGGTTCTTAAAAGTTTCTCTTGGATTGCCATTATGAGGGGTATTCCATTTATTCGTAATTTTTGTAATATCGTCAGATTTTGTTAACTGAACAGTCTTGATAGCAGAAGATCCAAAACATATTCCCAGGGATTTAGTAGACATAATGCTCCTCGCTAAGGTTAGTCGGTTAATTGTGAGAGAGGGAAGAGGTTTGAGTTTGAGCCCGGAGTGGTTTGGCCTTGCAAATACTGTGCCTGTCCGGGGGGGGGGGGGGAATTCTCAGTTGTTTTGGCAGATATACCTTGGAAAAATGATCATGCCGTAACAGAAAATCGAGCCGTTGAAAATCTGTATCCCACAATGATACATGATGGAATCGAAAAAATCCCTGTAAGTGATATTTGCACCCGATCCGCTGTTTTATACTTCTGGGTTACCAGTCCGAAATTGCAGGAAGGTCTTTTTCTCCCGTCGAGCTTTTTGCGAGGAAGGGGTGGGAAGGTGGTAATGAAATAATTTGTTTCAATCAAAAAACGATTCTGATTTTTTATGTATTCTCAAATCTGGTTCTTCATTTAAATTCAAAATGGAAATACTATCCCCAGCGCTTGTTGTGACCGAATAACTCTCGAAATCGCTCCTACTGATTTCGATTTTTACACTGTTTTCTACTTGAAATGAAAAGTATACTTTCGCAAACACCTCTACAAAATCATGTGCCTCCATATCTGGGAATAATATTCGTAATTCTTTGATATCCACTCTATTATTAGGCTCATGTAATAGCTTTTTGTTCTTTTGATCTGCAAAATAAATTAGAGGCGTTTTAGGTGAAAACTTGGGGGCGACCACCTTTAGCAATATAAAATCCCTATTTTTTACAAGAGTATCAACAAGTACATCTTTTTTCGAAACACGAATATTTGTTCTTCGTATGTAGTCTGTAACTATATCCATTTTCGCACATGTCTTTCCAGTAAACATAACAACCAATAGAGCAAAAGTACATTTTATTAACACCATATTACCGTATTTTTTCATTTATTACTTCTTTTTGGGCAAGTGTGAAGTTTACCTTGGTTCATAATACCGCCTGTATTGTCGTCAAAACCAAATAGCGCATGTCCCATCAACGCTCCAAGTATTGTCTGTATAAACCCCTGCACATTGCTCATTAATAACTACCGCACCCAAGGCATTACTATTTCCTCTAATCGAAGGGTATGATGCCTTATCAATATCAGTCAAAAGCAAATATACATCAGTATTATCCCGTGTCCCTAAATAACGCCCCCCCCCAAAACCCTACCTCTTTAACAGACATTTTTTCTGCGCCACTATATCTAATCTGGGTTTCAACTAGAGAACCAAAATTATCTGGCAAAGACTGTGAGCCAACGTTCCTCAAATAAATGGTGTTTTTTCTACCATCTGGATCAACAAATATGATTGGGTTGTTGAGGGCAGTATAAACACCAGTTCTCACGTGCTGGGTCAACAGCCGTCCACATCCCACCTCCGCATCATAGTACCTTGCTCCAAAAAGGTACTATAGTTCAACCCGGCAACCACTTCCCCTGATCACCCCAAAGGCCGTATCAAAGAGCTACATTTGTTAAAACATCTGGCAAAAAAACGTCTGGATGGGCAGGATTTACAGGATGAACAGGATAGTTATTTTTACTCCAATCCCAAGCCAAACACGCCTTAGTTTTTTCTAAATAACCTCCTGAAATCGAGCTTTTTTCCACCAAAGTTAATAAGCAACCCGATATCCAGATCATAAGCAGTTAAATAATTCAGTCCCTGTGCCAGATGCACATCCTCTAATTGTATTTTTGCTTTGATCTCGACCATTATTCTCTTTTCAACCAGAAAGTCAACGCATCGTGAACCGATTTCATGCTCTTTATAGTAAATAGCCTTTTCCTGTTCACGGGAGTAATATATACCTGCTTCCTTCAATTCTATAGCAAGTGCCCGTTGGTAGATAACCTCCTGGAAGCCATTGCCAAGAGTGTTATGCACATTCATAGCACATCCGAAAATACTGTGAGTTAATGGGTCATTAATACTCATTTTTTACACCTTTTTTGATTCTCAACACAAAAGGAAAATATTGTGAAAAAAGTCGGAATCAGGGTATTAAGGATTGCTGGATTTACATGATATACCTTTGCTCATGTCAACACCAGCGGATCATCCCAAAGGTTCAAAGAGCGACTATAATACAAGCTCTCTTTCCTTAAAATATTAGGTGTTTTCCTGAATGTCTATCAGAAAAATTGACCCATTCACAATTTGCCTGCATTATACGATGCCGGTTAATCTTTTAAGCCCGCCTGCCCGGCGTGCCGTAGCCAGGGATGGCTGGAGGTGAACGTATAATTATACACTATGGAAAATTGAGGAGGCAGGATTTACAGGATGAACAGGATAGTTATTTTTACTCCAATCCCAAGCCAAACACGCCTTAGTTTTTTCTAAATAACCTCCTGAAATCGAGCTTTTTCCCACCAAAGTTAATAAGCAACCCGATATCCAGATCATAAGCAGTTAAATAATTCAGTCCCTGTGCCAGATGCACATCCTCTAATTGTATTTTTGCTTTGATCTCGACCATTATTCTCTTTTCAACCAGAAAGTCAACGAGGCGTGAACCGATTTCATGCTCTTTATAGTAAATAGCCTTTTCCTGTTCACGGGAGTAATATATACCTGCTTCCTTCAATTCTATAGCAAGTGCCCGTTGGTAGATAACCTCCTGGAAGCCATTGCCAAGAGTGTTATGCACATTCATAGCACATCCGATAATACTGTGAGTTAATGGGTCATTAATACTCATTTTTTACACCTTTTTTGATTCTCAACACAAAAGGAAAATATTGTGAAAAAAAGTCGGAATCAGGGTATTAAGGATTGCTGGATTTACATGATATACCTTTGCTCATGTCAACACCAGCGGATCATCCCAAAGGTTCATTACTGGCCAGCAGACCCTAACTTTTCATTGTACATGATAAGTTACCTTAATTCCAACAATTCTGAAAACGATGAGTGGGCAGTTTATTTTACCAACTTGGCAAGAAAAAACAAGCCAGATAGAAATTAATTGACTATATTTACAAACATGATATAGAATACTATACAAGCAAATACAACTTTGACTTAGCTATAGAATTGATAAGTAAACCGCAGTAATTTTAAACAGTAACAAAAAGACCGGAGGCCTGGAACCTTGTGCAATATTAAAGCAGCCAAAAATGACCGGGGCGCAGAAGACGAGAAAAACCCGGGAGTGAGAACAGTAATGAAAACATCACAAATTTCTATTCTGCAAATTGAGGATCTAATAGATGTTTACATAAATACTTTTAATAATTCCAGCTGGAGTGAATCCTGGGAAACCACCGATGCAGAAAAGAGATTAACCGATATTATCAATACTCCCGGTTTTATTGGTTTAACTGCTATGGATAAAAATAAAATAGTTGGCATGGTTCTCGGAAACATTCATCGGTATTCTCTACAAAACCATTATTACCTGCAAGAAATGTGTGTGATTCCTGAATATCGTAATAAAGGCGTTGGATCTTTTTTAGTTTGTGAATTGCAGAATTTTCTGAAAAAACAAGATATCAGCAAAATATATCTTATAACAGAAAGAGAAAGTTTGGCAGAAAATTTTTATATAAAAAACGGGTTTTACAAGAGCAACAATTTACAACTACTTGGAAAAACTATCAATTCGTAAATCCCGTTTTTCAGAGGTTATACCTTTATCAAATAGCATCCAACGGCTACAAATAATGAGGATGGTTGGATAAGCACTAAAACATTACTGGACAAACAAAACTATCATGACAAAATTACAGAAGTTCAACAATGTTATTTTTGCTATATTTGGATCTTTAGGAATTGCTCTGTTCATCTTAGCTATTTTAATTATGATCTCCTACAGACTGCCCAGCAGACATAGCAGAAATGCAGTTTTATCTGCAAAAGCTGTAGAAAAACTTTCGGATAAAGACTTAATACAGCAAATGCTTGATTTGAGTTTACCAATCGAAATTGACTCCTCAAAAAGCATATTTATCATACCTGTTAGCCAGAAAACTTTGCCTAAACCTGTTCGTGGTAATAAAGTTACTGTTGCATCAGATTTTTTCGAAAGTGTTCCAATGGAAGCATCAAGTTCGAGAACTGCGTTAACCACCAAAGTGCGGCATGGCGATTACAATAATTTGCTTATAGCAAAAGGTGAATTCTCTGATTTTCATCTGATCTTTGACAATAAGGTTAGTATAAACAGAATCGCCTATTTAAACAGTCCGGAAAATCCTCACCTAGTAATTAGGGGAACACAACATGATTCAAATAAAGATAATGTACTAACATCTGAGGATTTGCAGGAACTCTACCTATTCAACATTAATAAAAAAAAGCTTACAGCAATCGAATTTGAAAACCATACGGTTATTGATTTTGCATACATGAACAGCATTAATAAATTGATAATCAGATATGGTTATGATCTGAACAAGGATGGAATGTATAATTTTGTCTTTGAGCCTACCTTGCTGAAATCTTTTTGCATGGAAACAGGAAAATTGGAATCTTTGATTCAAAACGAGCTTTTAAAAGCTGCAACTAATATTTTAATTGGCAAAAGCTCAGAAAATTAATAACGCATCCAAATGCTCAAGGCCTTGACACGGGTATCTTCAAAAAAAGGCGATCGTGTATGCAAAAGGGATAAATTACAACAGCCTTATGCGGGTAAAATCAATTTCTTTGCGCCGGGCCTATAGAAACTATCAAAAGGAGATAAGTTTATGGATTCAAACAGTATTAAGCCAAGCAAAGTATTTTATGGTGTTTCAGGAGTTACTTTTCTTACTGGAATCATCTTGTTTGTGAGTGTTTTGTTTTCTGGTATTTCTTCAAGTGCTGGTAAAATAAACAACAGGGTTATTGTACCTGGAAAAGAGGTGATTGAGTTAGAGGAAGTCGGTAAACACACAATTTATCTTGAGCATCGCAGTGTTATTGATGGAAAAGTATTTGAAACAAATAACATTAATGGCCTTATGGGCTCATTGAGAAATATTGAAACTGGTGAATCTATAAATATCACCAGTGCTTCTGTAAATTCCAGTTATTCTTTTGACGGACGTGAAGGAAAAAGCATATTCGACTTTGTCATAAATGAAACAGGAAAATATGAATTGGAAGCCTGGTATGAAACAGGCGAAGGTGAAAGAGCAGTATTGGCAATAGGCAAAGGATTTGGCATGGAGTTAATACGCACCGTTATATCAGGTGTAGGTATACTTTTTATAAGCTTTGGAGTATCGGTTACTATTTTTCTTGTCACATTGTTCAAAAGAAAAAAATCCAAAAATTCTTTTGCTACATAAACAGTGACCATCGATTATAGCTTCTCATCAACCATGATGTCTCTGTCTCAAGGGTGAGCGGTTGCACAAAGGATAAATTAATCCAGGTCGCTCACCAAATCTTTTTTCAGGCGTATAACAGCTAAGTAAGAAAAAAAGCCTCCCCTATCAGCAGTGTCTTTTTATAATCTTTCTAAACCTCCTCCCAACAACAGTAGACCCTTTTTAAATTTACCAGAACTTCTTTATCTACTTTCCCCTTCTTTTTGTTCACAAACCCGATCTATATAGATGTACAGCTCTGCATAAGTGATGCTTTTGGGAAGATTACTGAACAAAATCAGGTTTTGGTTTAAAGGAATATTTTTGTTTAAAAATACCTGCTGATAAATTATAATTAGCCTTAGCGCTTTTAACGGTTTGCTTCGTCATACTGTTAAATCAATCCAAAGGAGATATCATGCAGTTTTCAAAATCGGTAAGCTACTGTTTAGTGCTATTTTTTCTTTTTTTGGTTAATTGTCACATGCTTGAGCTAGACAATGAAACCCCAACGAGAAGTAGAATACAGGGGACATGGGAAGTCGTAGAGGCCTACGATGAGGATGGAATCTGCATTATGGATAAGTTGAGCTTCCCGGCGACCTTCTTCCATTTCTCAAGCGATAACTCAGTTGTATCAACCGCGGGTCCTCTGACAATGCACCTTGTATACGGGTCAGCCAGATGGGTTGAAATTGCGGCAAAATTTGATCAGGTATTCAACTATGCAGGGCTTGATTTTACAGGAGGTGAATGGTTCATGAGGGGAGGAAATGTCGATAGATTTACTCTTGAGATGAAACTTGAGGGACTTCCGGGGCAGAAAAGTCTCACTGAGCTATTGAACATTCTTGGTATTGCAAGAAATCATCTTGACATGGTTATATATCACAAGTTTATGGATATAAATATCAGCTTCAATTTTTGGGACAGAAATACAATGTACTGGGATTTTGACCACAGGACATTTGCAGAATACAACACCAAGGATGAATATGGCAGATATGTATTATGGGAAGGTGTGCAGGCACATCGTTTCTCAAGAAGCCGTTTTGTTCTTGAAAAAAGATCACGCGATATTAATGATTTGGTCAGAATGGCTTACGAAGAGTGATAAAACGACAAAATTTTTCCAATGAAAGGGTTTAGTCATTTGCAGCTGAGCATTTCATTTCCTGGCAATTGATATGTTCATGTATTTTTAAGTGCCTTTCAGGATCTGAACTCATCAGCACTAATACCGTACTCCTGCATTTTTTTCATAAGCCATTTACGATCAATATCAAGAATTTTGGCTGCCAGAGATATATTCCCTTTACTTTTATTACAGGCACTCACTATAGCGTCTTTTTCCGCTGCAATACGCGCATCCCGTAGTGTTGCGGTATTTTCTATTATAGTATTTTCCCCCATTTGCGCGAAATGAAGGTGTTCCCTTTCTATCCTGTTATCACCTGAAAGTAAAATTGCCTTCTGAATTACATTTTCCATTTCTCTGATATTTCCGGGCCAATCATAGGTTAAGAGGGCATTTCGTGCTGAAACACTGATAGTCTTTACCGGTAATCCAAACTGCAATGAGTACTTGTTGTTGAAATAGTCCGCAAGAAGGGTTATATCAGCCCCTCTCTCTCTAAGCGGAGGAATTTCAATTGTTAAAACATTTAACCTGAAGAAAAGGTCCTGTCTGAATCTCTTTTCTTTCACCTCGGTTTCAAGATTTCTATTTGTCATAGCAACTATACGTACATCGACCTTTACGGTTTCGGTTCCCCCAACTCTGATAATTTCAGATTCCTGAAGAACTCTGAGTAACCTGACCTGCAGTTGCAAAGGCATTTCCCCTATTTCATCCAGAACAACCGTACCCCCGTTAGCAGATTCAAACAGACCGGTTTTTTTCTGTGTTGCCCCTGTAAACGCACCTTTTTCATAGCCGAAAAGTTCTGATTCTATTAAGTTCTCCGGTATAGCGCCACAGTTTATTATTTTAAAAGCTTTGCTTGACCTTGAAGAGTATTCGTGTATTAACTTCGCCATAAACTCTTTGCCAGTCCCGGTTTCACCGAGAACGAGAACGGGACTGTTTGTACGAGCTTGTCTTTTAACTAATTCAATTACCTGAACCATCCGTTCACACTCATATATAATTGAGCATGAGGAGGGAAGGTTTGCTTTTTGCAGTCTCTCGATAGTTTCTTTCTGTCTGCGTTTTTCATCAAAATTAGACAAAATTTCTGAGAAAAGGGGTATCAAAACATCACAGAAATCCCTGTCTTTTTCACAGAACGGAATATTATTCTGCAATCTGTCCAAATAAAGATAGCCCAACACCTTCTCACCCTGATAAAGTGGTGAACACATAACAGACGCGATATAATTTCTTTTCAGAGATGTACAGCTGTTTGTATCTTCACACCAATCTTCATCCTGAGCTAAAACAGTTTTTCCCCTTTCCCTCGCCCAGTCAATTGCTCTGTTTGAGAAGCGATCCAAACCCGACTCCAGGGGATAGCGGGCTACAGTTTTCATGCTCCCTTCTGATCCTTCAGCTACCAGCCTTGCAGCATCACAGTGCAAAAGCCTTGAGATACTGCAAAGAAGATTACTGAAAAGATCCTGCTTTTTATCTTTTAGTAAAAAAACTATCGTTTTTATAAGCTCAACAACCGGCTCTCCCACATGTGGTGTAAAATCCTGATACACCATATCATCTCCAAGTTCATCAAAAACAAATTCCTGGTTTCCAAAGGAGATGAGATCTCCGTTCTTCAGTTTTTTTTCATCGTTAAGCTCTGATCCATTAACCTTTATTGAAATTTCTGAATCAAGTTTCTGAACCAAAAAACTGCCCTTTGTAAAAAGCAGGTGAGCAATAAAAGCTCTGCACTTATTAATCTTTATCTGACAATTTTTCGATGATCCTATGGTTATAATTCTACCCTTCAGAAGATGGGCATTTCCCTGCTTATCTACCAATTTAGGTGTCATTCTGTTCACTCCGAAAGTTCAGGTTAATTATGGTAATTTTATATATCTAACCTGAAAAGGTAAAAGTTCTATTCTTTCATTACGTGCAACACTCATATCAGAATTATAAACAGTCAACCAGTGTGCTCCCTGCGCAATCTCTATACCCTTTTGCAAATCCTCTTCATTCAATTTTTCATTACCGATTTTCACAGTGTAGCCTTCTGACTGCAGTACAAAATTCAATCTTGCCTTCAATGATTTAGGTGAATCAACTGTTTTGAATGTAACCGGAAAATTTTGAAAATCCCGATATGACCGTTCGGGCAAAAACGATATCCGAAATTCCTCTGTTTTCTCCAGGGCAACAGCTTGGGGATTTCCGGCACTTTGTTTTCCTGCTAAAAACGACAATACCAAGAAAATTATAACCGCCAGAAATGCTGAAACTTTGGACACAGCACATCTCATCCTGTGTTTCTTTTTCCTTTGAGAAAATTCCCTAACTAACTGGAGTGCCTCTCTGTTTTCCGGATCGATTTCAAGACACTCAACCAGATGGGGGTAACTTTCATCAAATCTTCCGTTATAAATCAACTGTTTTGCTGAGAGGAGTAATCTGTTTGAAAGGTTTTCATTCAGTATTTTCTCTACCTGTTTTTTCCACCCACACTCAAGTTTAATCTCTTCGATTCCATTCAACCAGTGCAAAAGGGCAGCATTGGCATCCTCAAGTCGCTCATCAGGGTTGACTTTTAGCAATGGTGACAACAGTTCTATTTTACTGTGCTTAATAATTTTTGAGATGATCCTTCCGGCTGAAAATATATCGGCTTTAAAAAAATCTATATCTCCACCACACTCCCATACCTCAGGTGCCATATACGCGGGAGTGCCCTTAATATTCATGGACATTGAACGTTCACCGTTCAACACATCCTTTGTAAAACCAAAATCCACTAAAAACGTCTCGCCCTCTGAAGTGAAGAGAATGTTTTCGGGTTTAAGATCACGGTGAGCAAATTTAAGTCTGTGCAATTCAGCTAAAGATTTCAGAAATGCTGTCGCCAGAGAGAACCGCTCTTCCACAGAGAGATCGGTCTGCAGGAGTGATGAAAGGGAAACGCCTTTGATCCACTGCATTACTATGCATACATGCTTTCCTTTCCATTCGAATGCATCAAACACCTGAGGTATACACTGCGCCTCTATTCTTGCTTGCACCCGCGCTTCTTTGAGTAGTTTTTTCCTGCTTTTTGCATCCTTTTCTGTTATTATCTTTACAGCAACAAGCCTGTCAAGTGCTGATTGTTTAACACGATAAACTGATCCGAACGCACCTTCTCCTATGCGCACGGGTTGCGAAAATTCTTTGGGAAGTGCTGGTTCAATCATCTTTTCTAACACTCCTCATCTCGCTTTCTGCTACTGCAAACCAGTACAGAATATCCTCATCTTCCGGTTCAATTTTTACTGCTAACAGCCACCATTTATGAGCCTGTGGGGTTTCCCCAAGCTCATAATGAATCAGACCCAAATTGAATAACAGTGCAGCGTTTAAACTGTCAATATTTACAGCACGCTGGAAAATCTCTTTTGATCGGGTGACCTCACCTAATCTGAAATAGATAATACCGGCACTGTTAAGGGCGTCAACATTTTCTGAGTTGTATTCTATGGATCTGGTAACTGCCCTCAATGCTTCAGAAGTGTCTCCAGCCTTTAGAAGATGAGTTGCCCGTTTGTTCCAAATTTCAGACAATAAGGGTTTTAACTCCCCTCCCGGGTTGATATTCTGTGCAGCTTCAAGGTGAAGCAACCCCTTTTGCCACAATGAAGCATTTTCTTCAGTGTGTACGTGTGCCCTTTGAAGTAAGGTTTTACCCATACCCAACCTTGCCTGGTAATCTGCAGGATTTTTAAGCAGGGCGGAATGAAAAAAATATTCCGCCATCTCATAATCACCTAATTTAAGACAGATATTTCCCTTTTCGACTTCTGAGCTGCCACAACCCAACAAGGCTATACTTGCTATTACAAATAGAAATGTAAAACTTTTTATCATCAACTCCTCAATCTATTCAACTCCATCCTCCAATTGGCTCTCAGTTGAAATGTAAGCGGTTTTAGTTCAACCGGAGCATTTTGAGGCATGTTAGTGAAACTCCTTCTTAAGTTTGCAATCAAATGAAGTGAATTGCAAGCACTCAGATTATATCTGAAAGATAGCGATGACTGTAAGGTATGATCGATTCTTCTTTTCTGAATTGAAAGAGGTTTACTTTCAAAAGTAAGTTCTGAACTTGCCCTGTCCAAATCCGTTGCCAAATAATAGCTCCCGTCTCGACTATAGATAACCGATTTTGGATTTCCCCCAATTGTGGGCACATTGGTCCTGGCAGTATCTAAATATCTCAAACGATACCATTGATGAATGCCGGTGTAAACATTAATGTTATACCCAAAGTTAACCCCGGCATTAAATCTTCCCGCAGAGTAACTGACTCCCTTGGACATACCTAACTCAACACGGCTTTCAGGTATATAGGTGGTAAGCAGAAGGTCGTCTCTTAAGGTTTGAAGTTGAAATGGGAAATTTACTGTCTGAGGTGTAGAGAAGGAGCTGTCTTCATAGTATACGCCGTCATCATAGTAAAAAAGATTTACCATCGGATCATAGGTGAATTCAATCGCTTCAGTATGCAATACAGAAATACGGGATAGGAAATTCAAACTAAGTTTTTGATTTAATATCCGGCTGTTGAGTGAATTGAATGAAATCCTCACTACATTCTCAGTATCTTCTCCATGCTCAAATTCAGAGCTAAACCTGTAGTAATGCACCCAATTATTAACAATTGCTAGTGTGTGGAGGTCGAAGTTGTGAGCATTAGTACGCGTACCACGGTAATTCAATTTGCTTTTAAAAGTGTAGCCTGTGTTGATATTTTGGATAAAATTTACACCTCTGATAAATGCAGTCATTTCGGTTTCGAGTGAATCACCGATAGAATTTGCTTTAAATGGCTGAGTGAAACGGTTCTGTCTTATCAGGCCTGCAGCACCCAGAAGAATAGATTTTTTACCGGTTAGGGGTATTTGCCACTCAACTTCTGCATCTCCAAAGCCCCCAGGCAGATTTGAAACGAAGGGCCCAATATCCCAGTATGGCAGATAGTTTATTGGTGTAACTGATTCTTTCAGGTACAGAGCCCCCAGATTCAAGGTAAGCCGGGGGAATAAATTATTCCTCTTCTCCCCGAATTCAGGGATAGAGTCAAGGAGTTTTGATGCCTCGTTTTTCCAGCCAAGGATTGAATAGATCACATGCCGCTGTTTAAGAACACTCTCACGCAGGTTCTGTGAAACACTCTCACTTGTTGCAAGATTTAGGGCAAGTGCAGTGTCAACAACACCTTTTGAAAGGTATAGTTTACTCCACAGATAATATAAACTATCCTCTGACATTCCAAATGCAGTGGCAGTTTTAAAATAGTAAAGAGATGAGTCATGCTGCTCAGTATCAAAATGTTCAAGCCCTTTTCTGACAAGAGAATCAATACTGGCAGCATTAGCCAGAACAGAAGGGATGCAGATAAAAAACAGCAAAACCGAATGAATTAAAAACCAACTGAACCTATTCATTTAAGCCACTTACGTCTGAGATCATGTTTTCTACTTACCCTTTATCAAAATTTCCCTGATACTTGAATTAAACGTTTCTTCCTTGTTTATGTATACACCCTGTGTTGTTTGTCCCCTGTTGGAATTTGGTATCCTCCTTCCCCTGAGGTCAAAAATCTGTTTTGCTGGCTGATATGTGGTCGATGGCGATGCCCCTCTGTTTTCAAACCTTCTGATATTGCTTTTTTCTGCACTTTCTGCAGGGAGCACAATATTTTGGATTATAGCTGCATACAAACCTACATTTCGGGCCATATCAGCAGTATCCCCTATTACATACATCTCGTAGCCAAATGTATCAGTTGCGGCAAACCGGATATATTCGTCCCAGTACAGGGCGGGGTCACTCAGATAACAAAAACGGGCATAGATCTCTGCTGCACGAAGTGAATCTGGTTGAATTAACTCAGAGGAAGAATCGGCGTAAATTACAAAGCCGATCGGATTATGCGAATACTCAGCAGACAATTCATAAGCCATATAGTTTACCAGTGTCCACTCTTTTGAATCCTGGAAATCATTATTGCTGAATTTATGCCGCACTATACCAATCTGCGCTCTGTACTCACCAGTCGTATCGAAAAACCGATGTTCCTCAGAGGATACCTCCTGAACGATCCAATTATGAGGGATCAGGATGGAGTAATTTAATTGATTATTGCTGATCTGACGAAAATCTGAAAACACAATCGTTGAAAATACAAGTACCAGAATGAGTGAAACTGTTTTTTTAGAAAGCATCATACCCCCCGAGCCGTTCAATTTTGATTGATATTCCTGAATTCCATCATGCGTGCTTCCCGTCTGTTTTCGATATCTAAAATTGTCTGCTCTATTCTCTCTCTAACCTCTAAAGGTAGCTGATCAAGAACTTTTTCACTCATTCTTTCCTCAAGACCGTGTTCTTTGTTGTTCAGAGAATTTGCCATGTCTGAAATTTGCGAATTGTCCATTTTGCTTGCCTCATTTACTTTTTCCCGCGCCCCATCCGGCAAAGCCCGCATGATTTCGCTGAAAAAATGTTCTGTATCGATTTTTTGCATTCCCTGGTTTTCCCCGCCTTCTTGCCCCATAACTGTAACAGATAAGCCCAGCAGCAAAACAATTGAAAAAAGTTTACGCATTCTGTTCATTTTTCCTCCCGGCAAAGATTGTTGGTGATTTCATTCATTGTACAAACAAACCCCATGCCATACGCCTTAACCCTTTGTCTAAGCGCTAGTTACAGCAACCAGCACCCCTAAAACCACCGCTTTTTTTGGGGTGATATGACCCCGCATTTAATTCCCACCCAGAGCGTAAATTTTATAACCTCTTTAATTATAAAGATTTAGGGAAGCGTTTTTCAATGTGGTCTTTTCACCCCATCCCGAAAACAACAGTAACGGGCATATTTGTATAATGAAACTTGATATCTAAACTGTCTGATAAAACGTGAAGCCCGGTGATATCCTACCAGGCTCAGGACATATAAATTCTGAATATGTATTCTGTTATAATTTCACGATTTAAACGAATAAAAAAGGGAAGGCGCAAAACCCTCCCTTCCACCAGGAACCGCGCTCTCCCCTTGGTAACTACATACTTATGGCTGGTTTGGTGTACTACCAGGCACTCCCCTGTCCTTAGCCTCTGAAGTGTTATCTCTTATTCTTTGCTGAATCTCCCTGAGTTCCTCAACCTTGGTGTTGAATCTTTCCCGAGCTACTTCTGCCTGAGCCGCGATTTCCACATTATGCCCGGTAAGCACCTCTATGGCCTTTGCAAGTTCAGCCTCGGCAGCAACACGTTTCGATTCCAGAAGAGCAGACTGCTGTTGCTCTGGAAGGAGCTGGAAATACTCCTCAACTTCAGCCTGAGCTCTTTCGATATGGGGAGCAGCCTGCTCCATCGCAGCAGCCAGTCTCTCCTCCATCATACTCCTTGCACTTTCCATGTCGGTTGCATCCTGAGCCATTACAACAGAAAACACTCCGGCTATAAGAATTGTGGCAAACCTTTTCATAAAACCCTCCTTTTAAGTGAAAAAAAATGAACATCTGTTTTGCTCTGCACTTTAATACAAATGATTTTGTGCTAATTAACTGATGGTATTTCCGGCAGATCCAAATCATCGGTTGAGTTTATCTCTCTTATTCT
>LDWW01000031.1 GCA_001045525.1 Chitinispirillum alkaliphilum
ATTGCTATTGGCTCCTAAAACGCTTAATTTGCATGGAAGTTTAAATAAAAATAGATTCTGCCCCACATATTATCCCGCCCTGCTGGTTTATTCTAACGGGGGCTTTGCCTTTTTCATGCATTTTATTCCTTCTTCCGCCGCCGACTAACATTCATTCTTGCCCGGTTTATTGCACAAAACGGCTCAAAGGGTGAATTGTTTATGTCAATGTATCGTTTGATTTAGGTAGTAGATAGTGTCCTCAGCCCGCGGTTGCACTTTTCCTGTGTTTTTCAGAATATTGATATGATGATTGATTTGTATTACCTTCATCTTTTTGTGTCTTTAAAAGCAGGCTTTATCACATGTTTCAATTTAGCGGGTGTTAGGGTCACTTTTGAAAGCCTAAGTGGGGGGGGTTGTATTTATAGTATACTCAAACTACAAATACAACCTTTGAAATGTAAAAACTTGAGTAGGTGGTTAGAATCGGATGTGACTTGGTTAAATACCGATTCCCAACCCCGCGTTTATTGACCAGTAATTGAAAGCTTCGTCATTATTACCAAAAACCCAATTGAGCATAGGGAAAATTTCGATGGCAAAATATCTCACACTTCCAATCAACAAACCAGCCCCAACCTGTGCTCCGAAACGGTAACTGGTATCATCACCAAACACTCTTTCGATAGGGTTGCCATTTTCGTCATTTCCGTTTACCGTAATTTCGGTATTGAAAATGTACATACCAGCCCCCGCATGCACAAAGAAATTTATTGGGCTCAACGGATAGGTGGTGATAAGTCTTATTGCGGGAACCACTTCCACGGCAGTAGCTCTACCTTCCACTTCTGCGGTATCCACAATATCGAAGGGGTCAATTCTTTCCAGAAACTCTGCTTCATCTGGTCCCCAGCTGTTGTAAGCCAGGCGGCCTCCGAACTGGAAGTTATCGGTTATATTAAAGAACAGGTTAGCCCCAAGTGAATATCCCCAGTTAAACTGATCGAATGCATCGCCCAATGGTCTTGAAGCCCCGCCATCGAGGCTAAGGCGTAATCCCTGGGCCGATGCAGGTCCCGCAAATCCCAACGAGAGAAACAGTAACAATGCTGCAAACAAGCTCTTCTTGCCCATAATCAACTCTCCCTTTTGTGATCTTGTCCTTTTTCTTGATACACCTTGGTAAAGGTGGATTGTATCAACCCACCTTCACCAACCGGGAGATGCCTTTTTTCTGATGAAAAATCCCCCGGGTTTTTTTCTGTACTGATTTTGCGCCTTTGCTCATTTTTTGGAACAGACCTTTTTTCATATGTTTGCTCCTAAAAATTATCACCTTCCTCATCAAGCCCCCGGCCATTGAGGCAAATAACATCGAGAAAAATACCTTCTTCACTATACCCATCATTTCCTCCTGTCTTTTTGATTAACGGATCCTCCCTTTAGGCGTGGAGGCCTGGTTTTCAGACCAACTACAAGCAGTATGAAAGATATGAGCAGAAACAGTACAAAAAAAAGCAACCCAGTTGCATAGGTCACCGCCGCAACTCCTGCCAGGGCTAAAACACCCCAGATTATGGCCAATAGAAAAAAAATCAGTGCTGCTGTAACCATATCAAACCCCTACCTTTCTTTCCCAAACCGATTATAATTAAATAAAAATGCAATTCACATACCAGCTCTGTGATTGGAGGAGGGTACAGTCCGTGCATCCTTTGAAGGCTTTATTGGAGTGCCTCTGTGAGATGCAAAAACCTGAGTGAACTCTGCTCCAAGGAAAAGAATCTGCGCTGAGTAGTAGATCCAAAACAAAATCACAACCAGAGAACCTGCTGCACCATAAGTGGAGCCCGGGGTGATAAAGCCCAGATATAACCCCAACACATACCGCCCAAATGAGAAAAGAAGTGCAGTGAAAAGAGAACCTACCCAAACAGGAATCCAATCTATGTCTGCACTGGGGATAAACTTAAACACAAGTGCAAAAATCAACGTCGTTATGGCATAGAGAAAGAGGAAATTAAACACATGCCAAATTTCGTGGCCGAAAAAAAGATGCTCCCTCAGAAACTGTACCATAGTTACTATGGCTGTATTGGCAACTATAGTCGCTAAAAGTAAAAACCCCGTAATAAGAACAAGCAGCAGGGAAAATCCCTTTATCTTTATCTTATGAAGTATTCCAAGCTCCTCTTTTACTTTAACATTCCAGATCGAGTTCAGAGAAAAACGAAGATGGTTAAAAATTCTCGATGCTCCATAAATGAGAATTGCAACACCAATAATTGAAGCTAACAAACTCGAACCGGGTTGAGCAGCCTGGACAATGAGCATTTCGATGTATGCTGCTGCATTCTCCCCAATTACAACACCAAGCTGCTCCACAATAAGCCCCTGAGCTGCATCCTCACCATACACCGCACCAACAATGGCTACCATTATAATCAAAAGCGGAGCAAGCGAGAAAATTGTGTAGTAAGAGAGTGCTGCAGCAAGACGCGGGGCACTGTCCTGAAGAAAACGGGAAAATGATTCCTTTAAGAGATGTAGCATTGCCTGTTTCCCCTCGTTTCAGGTTTTTGAGGTTTTCTTTTTTGCCGTACAATAGATGTGGCCTGGAAAAATGGTTGCGCTCTTTAGTACAGAGCTTTTTTCGATTGTTTTAAAGAGAGATTGAAACTCTCCACGGGTGAAACCTTTTCTGATTGACAGTTTGCCGTCATGGTGGATGTAGCTTTTGTGTGAAAAGGGTAAGGAGATAAAAGAATAGGAGACGTAATTAAAACGGCTCCTGAAAAGATCATTAATGAGAAAAGCACGATCAGCGGCTTTGTTTATCAATTTAACCAATTTTGAAGCCTGGGGTGTGCTGAAATGATGAAGCACATGGGTTGCAGTTATAAAATCAAACCTTTGATTTTCAAGCACTTCAAAGGCATCACTGCAGATGATTTCTATTTGTTTGTCATGACAATGGTCTTTTGCATAACTGATTACCTCTGGATTATTATCGATACAAAGAATTGACACGGGTATCTCACTTTTCCTGCAATAGGAAGAGATCCATTGGGGCAAATCACATCCGCCTGCACCGATATCAAGAAAACTCAGTGGCTTGTTTTCCGCAGACTTTCTTAAATCATTGAGTATAAATCTTTTAATCAGAAAACGTGATCTGGAGAGGAAAAGATTAATATACCTGAAGTTATCGAGGGTTTTATGAAGCTGCTCAATTTCGGATGAAGAGGAGTCCATAATCTCCTCCTCATCCGAGCGTATTTCAAGTGAATTTAAGCGTTTGCGAATCCCGCTGATACTTTTCATAAGACCCCGGTTTTAAGTGGAATATGGTATGGGGAAAATAGTTTATGCTTTCTTTAACTTCTTTTGTGTTTTGCTGGTTGTCTCAGAAATCAAAAGCTTGGAAAAGGAGCTTATTAATCCACTTGCAATGGTCCATATGAAAGTTTTTTTCCAGGAAAAATCTTTCTTCCCACGTTTTTTTCTCTTAAGCTGCCGCTCTTTTCCCGCAAGAAAAATCCCTCCAAGGGTCACAAGTGAAACCGCAGCTGCTGCCAAAGAGAATGTTTTTGTCCCTGTTTTGCTACTCATAATTACTCCTGTTTGGTTTAATAACACTCAATCAATTCTACTCTCTATCTTAGCAAAAACCGGGACTTTCTTTGATAGAAATCTGCTAAGCTGTATTTTTTTACTGAAATTAAATATATTCTTTAATATTAGATTTCAATTGAATTGTCATAATGGTATGATTTTTAAGAAAAATATACTCTGGTTTTTCAGTTTGTGGGGTGTGGGGGTGTTGTTTGTATTTTTTCTCCTGGGCCATATTTTGTACCTTAAATTATTGATTTATAGGCGGTTACAAGTATGTTTAAAAAGATAATGCTGGTTATTCTGCTCATTTTTCTCATCTTCTCTGCAACCTTTTATTACTTTCTTCTCCCCATGGGAAGAAGTGAAGAGACCGTAGAGATGGTTATTGGAAGAGGCAAAACTCTTCGCTCGATTGCACAAAAGCTTGAAAATGAAAATGTAGTAACCTCAGCGGATGCTCTTATTCTGTTTCTGAAAATAACCGGTACCGATAAAAAAATTCAGGCCGGAAGATTTGTTTTTAACAGAGGGGAAGGGGCATGGAGTGTGTCCAGGAAACTGATGAAGGCTGAAGCTGTAGATGTGGCAGTGACCATTAATGAGGGGCTCACAGTTGAACAAACTGCTCAAGCAATTGCCGCTTCCAAACTTGAGATTGATAGTGCCCGTTTTGTTCAGCTCTGTTATGACTCTGCTTATGCCAGAAGTGTGGGTATAGAGCAGAACTCACTTGAGGGATATCTGTTTCCGGATACTTACCGTTTCTCCCAAAACAGCACAGAAGAGGATATTATAAAGAGAATGGTAAATAGATTTCTGCAGATATATAGGCTTATAGAAGTTGACAGTGCTGTTGCAGCCAGATATTCCCGTCATGAAATTATCACACTCGCATCAATTGTAGAGAAAGAAGCTACTCTTAAATCTGAACGTGGACTTATAGCTGGTGTATTTCATAACCGATTGATTAAAGGGTATCCCCTTGGCGCAGATCCAACTGTGAGATATATATTCAGAAAATTTGACGGACCATTGTATGTATCTGAACTTAACGTGGATAATCCATATAATACCAGGCGTTTCAGAGGGTTACCTCCCGGGCCAATCTGTTCACCGGGGCGGGGCTCAATTCAGGCTACCGCTACCCCGGAGGAAACCGACAAACTCTATTTCGTTGCAAAGTGGGATGGTACAGGGGCGCATGACTTTTCCAGAACATACAGAGAACATAACAGAAAAAAGCTTGAGTACAGAAGGCTTAATGAAATGAGAAGAAGAGAAAACAGGAGGAGGTAGTGATTTTTTCCGGCAAAGTAACTCACAAAAACAACACCTGGATACTTACGTTTCTGCTTGTTTTAGCCAGTCTAATTCTTGTACATGCTGAAATGATTCAACCCCGCAGACTTGTTGACAGTCACACAGCGGGAGTTTTACCAAGGGGATATTTTGATTTCGAGGTACGCTTTTACTCTGCTAATCCAAATTACGGTTCAGGGTTGCTCCTTGGACTCTCTGCCGGGCTGACCGACAGGCTCGATATCGGGATCATGTATGGGGGTGAAGGACTGATCGGTCGTGGTAAACATGTAAATTTCAATCCTTACCCCGGGGCACACATTAAATACAGACTTTTTGAAGAGGGTTTTCTTTCACCCGCCCTGGCTATAGGCTTTGACAATCAGGGATATGGTGGCCAGGTTGATGCAGATGAATTTCATTATTCTGGTTATGTCTATAAATCACCTGGTGTTTTTATGGCGGTAAGCAAGAATTTTTTGATGCTCCATCTTATACAGTTGGGATTTCATGGTTCTCTCAACTACTCTTTTGAAGAGAGAGAAAATGTAAGATGGCCAAACCTGATTTTCGGGGTCGATATGGGGCTAAATGAAGAACTTGCTATAGTTGCTGAATATGATCTTGCATTAAACGATAAGGGACGCAGAGGGGATTATTTTAAACCACACAGGGGATATCTCAATCTTGGATTAAGGTGGGCCTTTACCCCCAGTTTCTATATTGAATTTGATGCCAAGGACATATTGCAAAACAAAGGCTTCGATGGTGAGAAACTGGGATGGGGCAGGGAAATGAAAATCGTATACTATTCTCATTTCTGATACGAAATAAATGAGAGACAGTTTAAAATTAAGGGGTCTAATCTCAATGGTTAAAAAACATCTTCTTTTCTATGCTTTTATTTTATCTTCAATAATTATTCCAGCTAACACACTGGCATCACCAGAAAGAGTAGACTCTTCACAGCAGATTGCAGAAAAAATTATAAACTCTTCTATCCCTGTACTGGTGGATTTCTGGGCTGAATGGTGCCCTGCCTGCAGAATGCTGGATCCCATAATCGATGAGCTTAAGGATGAGTATGAAGGAAGGGTTCTTTTTGTAAAGATTGATGTTGACGTTCACAGGGGGATAACTTCCTATTTTGGAGTCAGATCGATACCATCGACATTCCTTATTGATAACAAAAATGTGGTTTCTTCCATACCGGGCGTAAGACCAAAAGAGTATTACGCCTCGCAACTCGATCAACTTCTTACCAATCGTGAAGAGAAATAACAGAATGGATTTCCCCGAACTTCTTGCGCCCGCAGGATCTTTTGCCTGTGCTCAATCTGCTTACGACCATGGTGCAGATGCGGTGTATGCCGGTCTGGGTAGCTTCAACCTCAGGGCTCATTCACCAAATTTTAACCACCAGGAAATGTGTGACCTTATAAGATACAGTCATAAAAGAGGTAAACGGGTATATCTTGCAGTAAACATCATGCCGGACAACTCAATTATGAAAGATCTTGGTGAAGAGTTGGTCAGGTTATCAGACTCAGGGATTTTGCCAGATTCCTTTATTGTCTCTGATCCGGGAGTCATCAGGATGATACAATCCCTTATTCCGCAAGCCAGACTGCATCTCAGTACTCAGACCGGCTGTTTCAACTCCCAGTCCCTTAATTTTTGGAAAGAGCAGGGGATAAACAGGGTAGTCTTGCCCAGAGAACTTACCTTATCCCAGATCAGCCAAATAAACTCAGAAGAAATTCTGGAAACTGAGATATTCATTCATGGTGCAATGTGTGTCTCTATCTCCGGGCGCTGCCTTCTGGGCGCCTATCTTGGCAGACGTCACCCAAATCTTGGTGATTGTCCTCAGCCCTGCAGATACAAATACAGAATCACGCCACTCGAAGGCAAAGACTCAAGCGGTGTGTCCTTTGTTGCTGAAGAATCTGAAAATGGTGTGTATCTCCTTAATTCAAAAGATTTGTGCACCCTGGAGCTTTTACCTCAGATTGTATCATCTGGTGTGAGTTCTCTGAAAATCGAGGGCAGAAACAAAAGTGCACATTATGTGGCTACGGTAGTGAAAGTATATCGGGAAGCACTCGATCAGTGTAAAAAGTCAAAAGGCAATTATGTCATTAATCCAAGGTGGACAGAGGAGCTTGAGTCGATTGAACATCGTCAGTATACAACCGGTTTTTACGGTCAGGAACAGCTTTGCCAGGACCTTCACTCCTCAAAGGCCAAATCAAAATACAGATTGGTGGCTGTGGTGAAAGAGATACATGATTCTGCAGCAATTCTTGATATCAAAAACAGTTTTGACATAACAGAAAAACTTAATGTACTCCCTGTACAGCAAAATCTTGACCCTTACGAAATCTTTGCAGAAACCGTCACAGATCTTGCCGGCAACCCGCTTACCAGAGCAAACACAAACAGACTGGTCAGAATGACTGTTTCGGAGAACCGCCTGAGGCGTGGTGATATGCTTAGAATAACAGCAGGGCAAGGTAGGTAAACCTTAGCTGGTTTAGCCTTCGATGAGAGCAGGATTTTTTCCGTGAAGTATGCGTTGAATTTCAAAATCCAGCATATTTTTGTCATAGGGTTTTGTAAACCATCTGTGAATATTGTATTTATCGATACTTCCTGGCTCTGCAGGGTACCCGGATACGATCATAATAGAGATATCAGGTTTAATTTTCCGCAGAGACTCGATTATTGCTCCAGGGTTTTCGGTACCCAATTTCCAGTCCATCAAAACAACTTCACACTCCTTGGTGTGATCTTTGAGAATTTTAAGGGCTGATGCTCCGTTGTTCGCTTCACAGGTAGAGTAATTGAATTCTTTGAGGTAGAATCTGAGTATTTCCTGGATTTTAGGATCGTCATCAAGGAGAAGTACAGTTGAGCTGAGCCGTTCTCTGCTGACAATTTTTGCATCACTCAGAAGAGTTCGGTTATTTGTGAGGGGCAGTTCGATACAAAATACAGTCCCTTTGGAAGAGCTGTTTTCAACCGTTATATTGCCCTTGTGGAGGGAGATGATCCTTTGTACAAGGGCAAGACCCAGGCCGGTGCCTTTACCGGGATCCTTAGTTGTAAAAAACGGGTCAAATATCTTTTTCTGCAGTTCGGGATTTATTCCGCAGCCGGTATCTGATATTCTGACAAAGAGTTTCCCTGGAGTTTCAAGGCAGCTTTCGGTAGAGCAGCGGACAAAAATTTCTCCTCCTTCAGGCATTGCATCTCTGGCGTTGCCGAAAAGGTTCTGAAATATTCTTTTGAGGTATTCCCAGTCACCGAGTATGTAACACTCTTCCTCAGGAAGATCCATGCTGATTTTGTACCGTTCTCCAAGCTGTGAACCATAAAGCGGAACAATTGAGTTAAGCAGTTTTTGTATGCACACTGGATCTGTGTTTATAAGATTTTTCCTGCCAAGAGCGAGGAGTTCAGATACCAGAAATTTTGCATCGGTGAGAGTGTCGTTTATCAGCTCCATACACTGGAGGGTGTTTTTTTCTCTGCTGTGGGAGGATACTTTGGCTGAGATATCCTTGACGGTCTGAAGTATATTGTTGAAATCATGAGCCATTCCGCTTGCCATGGTACCAAGCGATTCCATTTTCTGATACTGAAAGAGACGCTCTTTCATCTCTTCACGCTGTGAAATAGCAAGTTCACGATCTGTAACATCGGAGATAATGCCCTCAAACAGCGGTTGTGAATTTTCGGTCTGAATATATTGAAGCACACAGTCCACAAATTTCCTGTTATTGTTTATATCCCATATCTCAAAAGTACCTCTGAATCCATCTTTTGTAAATCGTAACTGATCGGAATCTATCAGAAAAGTGAGAAGGTTTTTGCCAGTAATTTTTGTTTCTGAAATCCCAAGAATTGAGTTGCTGGCGGAGTTTGACCAGAGAAACCTGCCTTTGCTGTCAAGTGTAAAAAGCATTTCTGGAAGTCTGTGTACTACACTTAAGTACTTTAATTCAGAGGAAATTATCTGACGTGATGTTTTTAGATTGTTTCTGGAAATAAAACCACTCAGCACGCTTGCGCTTAGGATAAAACCTAAATGTACCACATGGTCATGTCCCCAAATGTTACAGTTGTTTGAATCAAGGCATGAAAAATAAAGCAGAACCGAGTAGGCGGCACCGCACAGAATTCCACAGAAAATTGAGAGCTGCATTCGGTGGTGAAAGGCGGTGAAAATAATCGCTAAAAAATAGGTCCCAAGGGCTGTATTTATAAATTGTGTTGCTTCGCTGCTGTTTAGAACATAAGAATAGAGTATGAGTGTGATTGACGATATGTCAAAAAAATTCGCCGTAAAAAAAACATGTGGGGGGAGGTTTTGTTTCCCTGAACGTGAAAGGTTAAGAATGCTGTAGGAGAAGAGTATCGTTAAGGCTGTTAATTGTAAGATAAAGGGAAGAGGTTTGGTATTTCCCATCAGAATTTCAAATGTAACCAGAAACAGATAAAGTGAACCTAAAATAATCCGAACAAAACAAAGCTGACGCTCTGCCTTTGTATCTGTAGAGAACAGTGGATTGTGGTCTGCAGAACTGTTTTTTTTAAACATATATTTTAACTATTAATAATTTTTTTTAACAGGTAATAATGATGTCTTATAGCCCGAAATAAACAGGTTTTACAAAATATGTTACGGTTAAAGGTATTCAAACAATAGAATCAAACACAATTATATAGTAAGATAAGGTAAAAAGAGGAGGATTTCCCGAAAATTACAGACAAATTAAATGCAAGCTGCTCTGTTGCTGTAAACCAGATAAATTCCTTACTGGACCGAGGGGTTATACTTTATCAATATTGGGTATCCACCATGGGACAGAAGGGATCTGATTGAGGATTGGATCTGAAGAGTATCCTGGAAAACCCAGCATTTTGCATAGAACCAAATGACGTGTGAAATTGTCAGTTGTATCAAGCACGGAAGGTACCCCCATCTTACCGGAATAAAGATTCGTTAGTTGCGGCATCAGTTTTTCCCATGTGGAATCAGTATCTATAATCATAAACTGACTGGAATGTAATATTAACATCTGGGTGCAGCAGTACTGTAGCATGGTTGTAATGACGTCATCGGTGTGGGGATGAAGGATATGAATGTCATCGAGATTATTATCGATGCAGTGCTTCAAAAGCAATAATTTTGCAGTTTCTGTATCGCCCTGAAGCTCAAGGATCTCCTCATTGTTTACCCTGTCATATACAATATATGCAAAACCCCTTGCTGACTCTGCACCTAACCACACAAGATTGTCTCTGTTAAGATGTAAAAGGAAATTCTCTATGCTCCGTTCTGCACGGTTTGGAAACTGGTTATAGGCTTTCATCAGCACAGGAAGAGAGTTTTCTTTCAGTATCTGTGAATTAATAGTGATATTACGGTTCACAAGTCTATGAAGGTCTCGCCTGAACAGACAGTAATTGCACGACTTTCCGCCAAGGTCCCAGCCAAACATCCTGTAACGGAACCGGTCTCCATCAAGACAGGATATATCAAAACTGCCATTCTGAAGATGTTTTTTAACCTGAAGAAGCATGGAGGTCATAAGCCCTCTTTTGCGGAATTCCGGGTGGACTGAAACAGAGCCTATTCCGGCAGTTTTCAGTAAAACTTCACCTATCCGGATTTTGAATGGATATATACCGATAGCACCTTTTATTTCACCCTTATGTTTGTAGATGAAATGTCTGGAGATTGTTTCGGGATCAGGGCGGAATATATGTCCCATATTTGATGAAAACCAGTGAGTGGTTGGTTTTTCGAAACAAATGTCAAGAAAAGAGAGCAGCTTTTCGTAATCGGTTTCGGTGCAGGGTGAAAGTGGATAGGTTTTGTCGGTGATTTCTGGTTTGATCAAGTTTAATCTCCAAATTTGTGTAAGTATGTATAAAGTATATATTACACATCTCTTTTATCAATGGATAAGCATACTTCCACTAAATCCTCTTACCACCGACATCTTTTCGAGTTGATTTGAAGGTGAATGTGACAGGAGTATACATATATGTATATTAATATATAGACTTGAACAAATAGGTCCTACTGCAACAAAAAAAAGACAGGGTGTATAATTCTATGAAGATTATGGTACTTGGGGTTGTATTAGTTTTTATCAGTTGGGCACTAATTTTCGGATTTCCCCCTTTGGTCAGAATATTTGCTTTTTTTCCTGAAAAAACCGATGCTGAGGTTACTTACTCTCTGGATGATAATGTATCAGAAATTTTTATCACTACGCAGGATGGGGAAACACTTCAGTGTTTTTATATCGAAGTACCAGAGACAGAGAAAACTCTGATTTACTTCCATGGAAATGCTGGTAATATTTATAACAGAATGGATGAACTTAAACGGATTTCACAAATTGGGGTAAATGTACTGGGTGTTGGATACAGGGGATATGGCAAGAGTAGCGGAAGGGCAACAGAGGAGGGGATTTATAACGATGGTTGGGCTGCATTTGATTATGTTGTAAACGATTTGGGAGTGGAAAAAGAAAACCTCTTCCTTATGGGGCGCTCGCTGGGAACTACAGTAACCCTGAATCTTGCACGCAATAAAAATCTGGGCGGCCTGATATTGATAACTCCTCTTACCAGTGCATATGAGTATGCTAAATCAAAAAATTTTGGTGTTTTTGCAAGAGTGGCAGGTAATGCCTTCAACAGCGTTAAATTCAGCAGTGATATCCAAACAAAAACACTTGTGATACATGGTACTGCTGATGAGGTAACTCCTTATTGGATGGGTGAGAGGATATATGACTTGCTTACAACTGAGAAAAAATTTGTAACAATCAGTGGTGGCCGTCATAACTGTCTTGAATATACCGATTCTGCACTTTACTGGGGCAGCATTGAGGAAATCATAAAAGGGAACAACTAATCAGAATACTTCAGGATGATGTTTGAGATAAAACGGATTTCAGGTCTGCTGGATGCTCAGATACTTGCAGTACTTGCTTTGGGTATAGTTTCACAAGTCGGGCAGGTGTTGGTGCTTCGCGAACTGCTGATGGTCTTCAGTGGCAATGAATTGTCAATTGGATTGGTATACTCTGCGTGGCTCATATGGGGTGCAGTGGGTGCAAGAACCGCTGCATATCTGATGGAACGACTCATAAATCCCTTTCCGGTACTTTTGATTAATACAGCTCTATTATCATTTGTTCTCCCCTCAACCATAGTATTGATTCGAGGTATAAGAGGCTTTTTCGATCTGCTTCCGGGGGCATATCTGTCGCTTAACGATATGGCTGTTTCATCTTTTGTAACCACAGGCCCAATCTGTTTCTCTCTGGGTGCACAGTTTGTTATACTATCTGCAATATGGCGCAGGAAAGATAAATCAAAAGACACCTCATCTGCTTCCAAAACCTATGTTTTCGAAGCAATTGGGAATGTGTTTGGTGGAATTGCTTTCTCTCTTGTAATGGTGAACCGTATGGTTTCGTTGCAATCTGCTGCTTTTGTATGTTCACTTATGATGGGTATAACACTCCTTCTTGTTTGTATCCATAAGCCCAAAAACAAAACTATAAAAAGAAATGTTATCTTGATAATTTCCGCTGCACTCCTATTACCACTGCTGTTCCAATCCATGTTGGGGGAAGTTGACAGTTGGGGGTATCGCTTGCTTTGGAGTAATTTTGCGCCCCATCACGAGTTAACAGAAATCAGAGAATCAAAACATGGTACCATAGCTGTTGCCTCCCGCGACGGACAGTATAGCTTCTTTCAGAGTGGAAATCTGATTTATTCAACTCCGGGGTATAAAGCGGCTGCTTCAGGCTTTGAGAAACAGGAGGCTGCCACATTTGCGCATCTCGTAATGGCACAACACACAAACCCTGAGAAAGTACTTCTTATTGGTGGGGGGATGCGTGGTACCCTGCCTGAAATCCTAAAGCACAATGTAATCCGTGTCGACTATGTTGAGCTTGATCAAGAATTGACTAATGTAGCACTTTCCTATGTTTCAGGCTACACCCGTCGTGCAGCAGAGGATCAGAGAGTAAATCTCATACATGCAGACGGAAGGCAATTTGTGAAACAGTCAGATCTTAAATATGACATGATCATTGTTGATATACCGGATCCTTCCACTGCAGTACTGAACCGTTATTATACACTTGAATTTTTTCAGCAGACAGCAGGGCGGCTGAAATCAGGCGGTGTACTGGCTTTGAGTGCCGGATCCTCACCGGATCTCAGAAATGTTGCTCTCGTAAATAGAAAGGCAACAATGTACCATACGCTGAACCGGGTGTTTTCAACTGTGATACCGATGGGTGAGAGAACGATGTTTTTCTTCGCCACACAATATCCTGACCAAATTTCCACAGATCCCTCAGTTCTTGAACAAAGATTCACAGCGCGCAATATTGAAAGTGAAGCCTTTACCCCAAGACATTATCACACCCTGATCCAAAAGCCCCATCTGAGAAGAATCAACTGGATTGTAAGATCTCATGGAAGAGAGCTGCATTCACATATCCAAGGAGTGCATAATCCTCCCATGATTGCTGAGCCTTTGTATAAACAAATGCAGCTTGAGTCGAAACTTCCAGAGGTGCACGAGAAACATTTTTTAAATTCAGATTTCAGACCAATCGGTTATTTTTATACCATAATGCACTGGCACAGCATAACCGGGAAAAATAGAAACGAAGTGTTTACCAATTTATTAAAAGTTAAACCGGTATGGATCCTGTTTCCTTTTGTGCTCTGTATTTTTATTGCTGTCTGTTTGAGAATTTCAAGTCGTGAGGCGGGAAACAAAAGAGGGGTTCGTTTTGCTGTGTTGACAACGGTATTCACAACCGGGATGTCCACTATGATTCTTCAGATCGGAATCCTTTTTCTTTTTCAGAGCCTCTATGGCTTTGTATATGAAATGGCTGGCGTTATAATAGCTGTCTTTATGCTGGGTTTGGCACTTGGTGCTGGATCGAGTCAAAAATTTATTTGCAATAAGAGCAGTCTTAAAAATTTGGCGCTGGTCCAGGCCTTTATGGCTGCACTTGCTGCATGTATCGCATTTATTCTGCCCGAAGCCGCAAAAATCAATTCAACAATGATAGTACTGATTGTGTTTTCAACCATAACATTCATTGCTGGTTTTCTTAATGGAATAGATTTTCCTATAGCTGCAGCATGTTATCTTGGTACAAACAACAGGGTCGAAAAATCCACTGGTATTATATACAGTACTGAATTGACCGGGGCCTGTATAGGAGCAGTTTCAGCAAGTATTCTTCTGGTTCCTGTATTTGGTATTGTAACATGTTGTATTTTGGCATCGGTAGTGAACATTTTCGCTTTATTTACCATAATTCTTTCAGGGAAAACTGCTATATGGACAAAAGAGAGTTTTTCAAAACCTGTTTAGGCTGTATTGCGGGCGCATCTTCTGCCCTTGGCTTACACGGATGCAATAATTCTGGTGATGCAGAGCACAGGGAGAATGACAATTTGAGCAAGGCTTCATTTAAAGGTGGAATGGAATCTCCCTGGTATACTTCACTTAACAATAACGCAATACGGTGTGAATTATGCCCCTGGCAATGTCGGATAGAGAATGGGAGACGTGCATTATGCAGGGTCAGAGAAAACAGAAATGGAAAATGTTACACAGTTGCTTATGGTAACCCGTCTTTGGTTCAGGAAGACGCAATAGAGCGAAACCCCTTCTTTCATGTCCTTCCCGGTACACGGGCTTTATCTGTCTCTACAGCAGGGTGTAATCTTTCCTGCAGTTTCTGTGAGGTTTGGGATCTGGCAATGGCATCCCCTGAAGATCTTCACTGTTATGATATGTCTCCCAGGGTTGTTGTGGAAAATGCTCTTGCCGCTAATTTACGCTCGGTAAGTTACGCCTTTGGTGAACCGGTGATCTTTTATGAATATATGAGAGACACAGCAAAACTTGCCAAAGAAGCAAAACTTTTAAACTTGTTCCATACCGCAGCGTTTATTCAACCAAAACCACTGAAAGAATTAGCTCCATTGATTGACGCTGCCAATATCGACCTTAAAAGCTTTGATCCTCAGTTTTACCGGGATATTGTTAAAGGGGAACTTCAACCGGTGCTCAATTCAATTAAAACTCTCAAACGGGCTGGTGTACACATAGAATTAACCTATATAGTAATACCATCCCTTACTGACGGGCTTAAAAAAATAGGGGAGATGTGCAAATGGATTTATGAAGAACTTGGGGCTGAAACCCCGCTTCATTTCGCGCGGTTCTATCCGCTGCACCGGCTTGCGGATCTTCCCCCAACTCCGGTATCAACTCTTGACAGAATCAGGGAAACAGCTCTGGAGTCGGGGCTGAAATTTGTGTATGTAGGCAGAGTGACAGGGCATGAGGGTGAAAACACTTTTTGTCCCCGATGCGATAAGTTGATTATCAATCGGATTGGTTTCATAATAGATGAAATAAATATGGACAAGGGACGCTGTAGTTTCTGCGGCTGCTCAGTACCCGGGATATGGAGCTGAGGATCAGCGGCCCTGATTCTTACGGATCCTGAACTGAGCCATGGATCGCTTGTCCAGATTGCGCAATCCTGCATCTATAGCCCACTCTTTGGCTTCAACGAACTCTTCATTGGTTATTGCACGGGCAATTTTTTCATAATCGAATGCCAGGTATTCAACCCGGTACTGGGCCATTATGTTTACATATGTGTTTTTGGAAAGCTCTTCTGCAACCCACTTGACAAATTCTTTTGTGCCAGCAACCCGGTTTGGCATAACAAGGTGTCTGATCATCAATCCCCTCAAAGCCACACCTTGCTGGTTGACGATCAGATTTCCCACCTGCCTGTACATTTCTTTAATGGACGCCCTGGCCATTGCGGCATAATTGTCACTGTTTCTAAGGGAAAAACGGGTCATCATCTCCCCGTCCATAAATTTAAGATCTGGTAAATACAGATCAAATATTCCATCCAGAAGCCTTATTATTTCAACCCTGTCAAAGCCACTTGTATTATAGCACAACGGAATGTTGAGTCCTTTTTTGTGAGCAATTCGTACCGCATTGAGAATATTTGGTATGACATGGGTTGGGGTTACGAAATTGATATTGGGACAGCCACGGTTTTGAAGGTGAAGCATGAAATCAGCTAACCTCTCGTCTGAAATTTCCCGACCACGCCCTTCATGGGAGATTGGGTAATTTTGACAGAATACACACCGGAGACTGCAGTTGGAAAAAAATATTGTCCCTGAGCCGCTACTTCCCACTAAGGGTAACTCCTCTCCGAAATGGGGACTGTAACTGTGAACCACAGCACGCTTGGGAGCTCTGCAAAAGCCTTTCTCCCCGGCACTGCGGTTAACCCCGCACAGATGAGGGCACAACTCACAACTCTCCATTATGGAATAAGCCTGATCGATCCGCTCTTGTAACTTCCCCTGTTCTTCAAGTGAAGCATAGGCTGGCTTAAAACCATCAATGCCTTGCTTCTCATTTTGATGGTTCGTAGTATCTTCGGCCCGACTGCATGCTTTGAGAAAAGCAGAACCGCCGACCATGCACATGATTTTCATGAAACTGCGTCTTGAGAGATCCATAACCGTAAATTCTCCTCAGTGCTACAAAATGATTTCTAAGAAGAAATATAATGTCTAAGCATTGTCCGGTGATATGGTATCTGTATAAAGATGAAAAAACACAGCAACTAATGCCGAAGCCAATGGGTTGATTGACCCTGTATCCGTGGGGTGTTTATGTTTTTGATGAGGCATTCATTATTCATCCAGAACAGATAATCTGAGAGGAATTTTGTAATCAGGGACTTACCGCCTTAATGCTCCTGTGAACATGCGGCGTGCCCCTTTTGAAAAAAGGAATCATATTCAGGTATATTCTCCCGGTGTTTTAATTCCATCTGTTTGAATATTTTCGCGACACCGTTTTTACCTACAATCATATTTCAATGCCGGGAAGATTATACCCTGTTACTCTCTTATCAACACCCGATCAGTTCCCGATCTTCCAAATATCTCCGGTGCATACATATCCTCGGCCTTTGCCGGAGGGACAATAAAATCTCCCGGGGTGGTAGCGCGGGCATAATACACATATTCATGATCTCTACCCCACAAAAATGATGAAAACACCTCTACCCGTTCATCGCGCATATTCTGATGCTCATACCAGGGGCCGCTAAACCACCTACAGAAAAGTAGGGTACCGTGCCAGGGGACTTCTTCTGTCTCTACAAACGCCGGGTAGAGCACTTCGAGACCTGCCGGCAAGGGATCGACAAGTGCAACGTTGTATCTTTGGCCTGGTGCAACCATTCTTACGGTTACTCTTACCCGAGAACCGGTTCTTATCTCATATACTCCGTCATCCCTTAACACAACATCATCTTCATTGTCAACACCCCTATATGACCGTTCCACATGGAAACCATGATTCGCTGGTTCGAGCATAAGGTTTACGGGTGCATAATCCATCCCTATTCTGTAATACATCCTTCCCTGGCCCTCTTTTAACAAAACCAGATTTTGCGAAGTATCCATATCCAAAAGGTGGTGCATGGGAACATTAATCTGATGAGTTTCTGTGGTTCGTCCTCTAAAACTGTGATCGCCCGCATATTGATTACCAAGCCAGGTCTGGGTAGTAAAGTTTGGCATCTGTGACTCGTATTCGTTAAAATAAGTGTCAAGTGCAAGGAGCACGAACCCATTTTCCTGAGTGTTTCTCCAGCGGCCCGCTGTTCTGTCTGCAAGTAATCCCCGTACAAGTTTAATGATTAGATCGGACTGAGGCCTCACTTTCATCAATGCCTCAAGCGCTACTGCATTTGAACGTATTGCAGAGTGGAATACAAGACGATGACCGTGCTCCTTTAAACATTGTGTAAACTGAGCCGTATTTGCTGTTTCATCTACCCTGTTATGGAGATGAGAAATGATCTGTTTAACTTCTTCTGATTCAGGGGAGCCTGATAAGGCATAAAGAATCCAGCCCAGAGATTCAATGTTCCATTCCTCCACGGGGGCTTTTTCCAAAAGTGAGCGAGCCCTGCTTTCATCGAAATCACCTCTCAGAGCACGCACATAGAGGGAGTAGGCAATGATTGTTCTGCGAGTCCATGGGTTATAATCCGCAGAGATATGGCGATCAATATTTCTCAGATAGGAATTTGAAAGTATTTTCTGCCTTTCATTTGTTTCGTATCCCTTAAGCTCAGCTCTTGTTAGAGCGTGAATAGTATGGAGAGATATGAAAGGGGAGGAAACCTGCTGAGGTCTCCAAAATCCAAACCCACCATCAGCATTCTGTCTGCTTTCAAGTTCCTGGATATCTGAATACATCCGTTTTTCTATCTCTTGCAGTGATGGAATATTAGGTATATTAAATTCATGAATTACATCTCTTAAGGCCGTCATGGAAATAATGCGGGAGGCCATTGATTCCGAACTGGGGAAACTGTATCTGTAAAGAAATAAGAATGGATCTGTCAGGGCAAGAAGAGCCGTTGATGAGGTCGAAATCTGCACACCACCAAACTGAGGCCATACATCCTGAGGTCTTTTGACAAGATGGGAAACAGCACCCTGATCAATAGTTCCATACGTTGCAAAGGCTTCAGTAGTTGCGGGTGTCCATACCGGGAGACTGAATGCTGCAGCATCGGTCAGTTCATCGGTAACAGCCATAACCTGAAAGTGCGCTTCTCCTGCAGAGATGGTTGATGCCGGAAAACGGACCTCCACCCTGTCGTTCTCAGGAACTTCCACTCTGTAACCCTGTACTTTTAATTCCATGTTCTGAGCTCTTGAAACCACTTCAACTGTCAGTTTGTCTTCTGTTAAATTCTGCAGGATAACAGGCAGCTCAAATGAATCACCATAATTTAGGAATCTGGGTGGGCTTGGCCTTACCATAAGCGGCAGGCGGGCAGTCATGTTGCTCTCTGCTGTACCAAAGCGTTTAGCACCGTCAGCCGCAACCACCATTACCCGGTACCGGGTAAGATTGTCGGGTAGTTTGAATTGAATCTCGAGCATTCCGGTACTGTCCGTATATCCAGCAGGATGGAAGGCGGCCAGGGGATTAAAGTCTGTGCGCACGAAGGTTTCTGAAGATGCTTCAGTTTCAGGAGCATCAGCACCATCAAAGAGGAATGTCCTTCTTGGAGTCATTTTGTCCCTGATTTCCTGTTCTATAGCTTCATTCACTTCTTCATCGATTATTTGATGATCCAAATCAGCAAGAACTACCCAGGGACGATTGTGAAAACCGGAAACCATAGATGGCCTGGTCCTGTAAAAGACTTCCATCGGGTTATATGTTTTGTAATCGGTCAGACTAAGGATCGCTTCATCCACAACCACCACTGCAACTTCGGCACCCTGCACAGCGTTTCCATTCTGGTCATTTATCTGAACACTGACAGATGTACTCTCACCGGGGCTAAGCTGGTATTTTTGTGGCTTGGCTGTAACCTCCAGTTTCCTGTGATGAGGGGGAATAGAGAGATTTATCTTTCCGTTTGCCAGTGCGGGTTGCACTGGAAGTGTGCTGTCCGGTTGCCCATCTTCTGAAAACCGGGGCATAACACCTGAAATGTGTACCTGTACATGGAGATTGGGTGTGTAGCCCTCTATAATGGGAATAGTAAATTCTTTGGATGTCTTACTGAGTGAAAAGCGTTTTTCTTCTACTATGCCAAATCTTTCCAAAAGGAGAACACCTTCTGAAGGAGCAAAGGGAGCCTGGATCAGAAGTCTTGCACTATCACCAGGAGCATAGAAATCCTTATCGGGAAATATTAAAACGTCCTGCATTTCCACTTTGTTCTGAGAAATGATCTGATTACTTCTGACCCATCGTAAGATTGATGTGTAATTGTGTCGACCCTGTTTGTCAATTAGTGCAGCGGAAATTCTCCAAATGCCTCCTGATGCAGGAGTAAAGTTCCATGATGAAGGCTGGGCTTGCGAATATAACAGATCTTCATACATTTCGGGCTCAGAATTTCTGCCCATTCTAACTCTTTGAGCTTTTATTATGACAGGTACTCCTTCGATGATTTCCCCCTCCACATCTGTCACGATCAGTTCAATTTCTTTCTGTCTTCCGGGTTCGGAATAAAAGCTATTTGTCTTTAACCCTACATAGTAGGTAGCCGGGTGGATAAGAGTGCTTGTTTTGGAGGTCCATTTTTGACGGTTTACATCTGTTACAGATGCTTCCAGTTCAAGTGTAAGAGGTCCGGGTGGAGTGCCACTTTCGGTTTGGATCTTTATAGCGTGTGTTCCTGAAATGTCAGTTTCTCCGGTAAATGAATTTCGGGCAACTGATCTGGAGTGTGAGGAAGGGGAGTGCCAATGCCAAAACCAGGGAATCTGCTTCCCGAAGGAGTATTGTCGCCAGTTAGGAGGTGTGTAGCGAGATGTACGGGCATTTAAAGACCAGGTCGTCTCCGCACCTGCCAGTGACCCTCCAGTGTAGTATGAGCCTGTTACAGTTGCCGAAATTTCTTCACCGGTAAAGTGGGGCCCAGCACTTACATTAGTTTTTACTTCGAACTCCGGTCTTCTGAACTCCTGAATTTTTAACAAGTGAGAATGGAAAAAGTTACCGATTTTCAACTGAACTGATGCATAACCAAGATTGGAAGTCGGTGGTATCGGAAAATTGAAATCAAAACCACCAAGTTCCGACAATGGTACAGTTCCATTTGCAATTTGATTATATCTTGAATCCTTGACCGTGTAAGAGAGGTTGGAACTGTTACTAATCAGCTCTATATCCCCATCCACCTGTTGAGAAATTCTGCGCAACCATCCTTTTATATGAACTTCCTCACCAGGTCGGTATATTCCCCGGTCATCAAATGCATGGATAATCCCCTGATCATGTGATTGTTGTCTTCTCTGATACATTGGTATGAAAGCAGTATCTTTGTCCAATACTGCTTTTAGTATACGGCCGTGATATGAAGGATGATGAAGATCTGCAAAACCGTCGCTAACAGTTTTTCCAATTAGCAAAGTATCTCTGAGTATTTTAACATCTGATAGGGGCTTACCTTCGTCGAGGGATGTTGTTTTTACCAATAGGCGGTTAGGGTCAGTCCAGGCATCAAGTCCGATATTGGTAACCTGCAACCATGTTGCTGTCCTGTACATCATCGATCTTTGTTCATGAGGGTATACTACCTCCATATATTGTGCCGGTATGACAGACACGATCAGGTGCCCTTTTCCTTCCGATAAATACTCGCAAAGGTCTAACCTGGTTTCCACAAGTTCATTATGCTTGCCTCTGATTGTCAATGTATCATTGAGAACAATTTTGCCTGGCATTCGCCTGAGATAGCTGGTATCACTCTCGGAATACTGATATCTCGGAATACTGGCATAACAGTTCCAATCAGAGGGGTTTACACGCCAAACTCTTACAGAAAGTTTCTTGTAATTGCGTGTTATGACCCTGAAGGCTGGAGATGCGGCAGGATCCAGAATCGACATATTGGGTTTCTGGGCATAAAAAACGGGCCTGTTGTTACCCACAGAAATATTAAAGACAGTGTCACCTGAAAGGTTTTGGCCAAAGAGGTCACGGATTTCACGGGAAAATTCAATTGTGTACACGGTATTGGGAATTACACGCCTGCTCCTGATTGTGATGCCCGTTTGAGATGCAGAAATATCGACCTCATCCACAGCAGGAGAGATCCTTATCATGGAAGTATCAAAATTTTCTGTATCCAGAGAGTTGTTTAAATTGAAAAACCACTCCTGACCAGGTCTGCATCTCGAGTTTCCTCTGCAGTTTCTACGTGAAATAACCAAAGGACTATAAGTGAAAAATATAAAGCTTTGATTTACGGAGGTTTCCAATGTGCCTTCGAGTGATTGGGCACCTTTTGCAACCGTTACTCTCACTTCGGTTGCAGGCGGAAGCTCCTTATCCAAAAAGAGCAGAATCCAGCACCCTTCGCCTGCATTTGCTATCAGACTATGTATATGCCTGAACTCTTCTGAGAGCTCATCGGGATTTCCGGATTTGAAACTGATGCTCTGACCTCTGGCACTAACATCTATTTTGTTTAAAATGCTTTTCTGATCAATTCTCTGATCAAAACCTATAAAAATTGGAGCATTGGTGCGGTTACCAGAGCCAGAAGGGTAAGATCTGCTGATTCTCAAGCTTTGAGTTCGGAAGGTGAATAAGCGCTCACCACTTATTCTTTCACCATCAATGCAGGTTGCATCTTCATTTATAGTAACCTGATACTCTGTAGCTTTGGGCAGGGAGCCATCTTGTGGTTCGAAGATGAGCGTTTGTGTATTTATCCACCTCCAGGAACCCTCTGGTTGTGGTCTCAGTGTGACGGGAACCTCTTCTGCAGCCTCGCTCTGGGATGTAACAGCCACCATGGGTCTGCTAAAGGTAAGGCTTACATGAGGAGCAATTCTTACGTCTCCTTCAGGTGCGATTCTCAAAACCGAAAGAGGCTCATTGTTTTCAATCTCCAAAACCGTTGGTGGGGCAAGGTCCTCCTTTGAAGGGAATTCACCTTTAACAGTAATGCCAGAGCGCGGAATGCGTTTTCTTTTTTTGGGCATGGAAAATTCATACTCAGTTTGATCTTCGTATACAGGTTCAAGCCGCGTGAGATGTTCTTTGATAACTTCCTGGTTTAGCTCCTCAGCATCACCACGAGCTACCCTCACAAACTCCTGGTGCTCTTGGATTTCTCTTATCTCTATGCTGGCCCGTTGTGAATTTTTAAATATGTCGGGATCGGGAAGTGTTGTAGTGTTTGCAGGTGTAGAATTACAAAAGAGTAATAAGAGAAGAAGTACAGAGGTATTAATTGGGATGACTCTGTTTATGTGCATATACCTGTCCTGTTTATATTGTTGCATAGCTTAGTGAAATGCGCTGCTTTCCGTAAAATTCGCTCATCTTAATATGGTTTACAAGGTGTTCAGAAACCCCTTTGTTTTTCCCCGAGCTGAAAACTTATGTTTTTTTGGATATTCTGACTTGAAAAGCGCACGGAAAGAAGATACATGATTGCTTCACGAAAGTAAAGGTAAGCCAGCTGGAAAAGGAGGGGGAAAGAGATGATCTATGCTGCAAATCACTTTAAGTCAAAACCAAACGCTTCCTCTTACAGCATTTTCTTTTATTATTGCTGGTTTGATATGGAATCTGTGATGTGCTAAGAATTGAGAATATAAGCGTGTTTTTGCATTGCACAAAAAAGATACCCGATTGTAGAAAACGGGTATCTTTTTTGATTTAAACAGAAGAATTACTGAGTGATCGTTTCTGTATCTGCTTCAGTTTCCTGGTATTCCTGACTAACAGGTACTGCAGTTTCAGGTGGATTGCGCATGAAATTAATGACATCTATGCCGGTTACAAAACGGACATCTTCAAGCTGCAGTGCATAGTCGATAAACTCCTCAATCACAGCTCTTCGTTCCATATAATCCTGAATATTCACAAAATCCGAGGGGTTCCAGTAGTTTGAGATATAGAAATCGGTGTGCATACCCAAAGTCATAGGAGTTCTGTTTCCGTTATACATTTTATCGAGGGTGTGTTTGAGTACAGCCAGGCTTTGTTCTTTATTCAGTTCAACTCCCCCGGCATTTCTGCTTGCCCACAGGTTATAGTCCAGAGGTGTGACTTTTCCGTTTGTTGCATATCCCAACATCTCATCCAGCTCTGCAATCAGACCTGGTTCTATGCCATACTGTTGACTCTCATCATCGGATGGTATTACAAAATTATAGCAGGGAAGAACCCAAAGTCCGGGGTGACTTCCAACCTGGATATCGAAAAATTGCCTGTACCATGAGGCGTTATGTCCCGGGCTGCCATTATTCATAGTGTAGGGCCAGTAGTACCTTCCCACTCTTTGTGTACCTGTACCTTCGATTATACTGCAATCATATAGAAAGCCCAGTTCTCTTAAGACAGTAAACGTGCTGTCATTGTAGGCAAGAAAAGGTGTTCTGAATCCAGCGACACTCTCCACTGGTAACCCCAGAACTTCCACAATCGCTTCCTGGCATTCGGAAATTTCCGCTCTCCAGTCATCCAGAGTCATCTGTTTTCTGACTTTATCTCCACCCGGTGTCCAGTCGAGTTCAAGGGCGATATGATTAGCTGTATGATTTCCGATTTCACACCCCATGCTCACAGCCCGCAAATGCTGTTGTACAATCTGAGGGTCAGAAAAATTCCTGCTGTTGGAATAGAACACCATGGTAACAGGGGAGCCATCAGGGTTTGTGCGGCTTTCGATATAGTCAAGTATCCACTCCATTCCTTCGGCACTGCTCTGGTCATCTGAGCCCAGAACAATAAACTGCGGCACTTCACTTGGTGATAAACCGTGGGGAGGGTTTCTTGAGGGAGCGACGTTGTCGGAAAGATCATATCCGTAGGCCGCAAAACTCAAAACAGAAATAATGAAGGTGAGACATTTGATAAACATAATTGCTCCTTTTGTGAACAGCAGTATAATTATTACTCATATAATATAATATCGACAGGCGCTGGGGCTGGGAAAATTTGGTAAACAGGCTGAGTTTAGGAACCCTCTTATGGGTGGAGGTGTTTTGTCCCATAAGAGGATTATAATTCAATCCTTATCTGTGTCCGGGCATTCTCCATGCACCGGCAAGAATGAAAAGTGAGTGCAGCTGGATGGATTCGCCATAATAGGAACCCCAGCTATAGGGTTGAGAATGATACTGCCAGAGAGAATCAAGCCAGTCCTGCTGATTTGAGCTGATAGCAGCACTGGCTAAAAAAGGAGCACTGAAGGCAAGATCGGACCAGTCCCTTCCTGGGATATAGGTTCCGGTTTCTCCGCTGCGAACATAGTAACCCGGCTTAATGTCTGCTACATCACCACCGGTTTTATTCTCAATCCATCGGTTTAGTTTCATAAGCTCTGAAAACAACACCGTATCACCGGAGGCGAAATAATCCGCGGCAAGTCTCCAGGGAACCCTGCAAGCATTAAAATTGTAATCACCATCCTCGGCAGCCTCAAGAACCTGACCTTGTGCGGGTTCATAAGTGCCGTTTCTGTTTCTGACAATGAAATCGGGTACAAGGCCGGTTTCATTACTCCAGTTTGAAACCATCAGTTTGGTGATTTTTATGGTTTCCTCAAGAACTTTATTCCACAGTCGTTGATTATTGTGATCAGCCTCGGCAAAAGCTCTGAGATGTCCGAGGAGAAAATCGGAAGAGCGTGTTGTTCTTCCCAGAATATCCCTGTTGTTTTTGGCCCAGTCTCCAAGAAGAATGATTCCACTGTTTGGGTCGATATTGGATTCACGTATACCGTCAATTACACGCAGAGCTTCCTTTTTATAATTGATTTCTCCATCACTTCCCCACAAATCGTGAGCCAGCAAGAGAGCATAGGCAATATCCATATCCCCGTCGGTTGCATTTGAGCACTGCGGATCATTGACTACAGAGGTGAGGGTTCCAGATCCGTCAGCCTGTATACCCACTCCCATCTGTCTCCAGCACATAAGGCGATTATCTATGGGGCTTGGGTATGCTTTGAAATATCTCACAAAAGCGTCAAAATCCTCTCTTCCCCTATGGAAGTAGGAGGTATCCAGGTCCGCACCAAGCACAATAGCAAGCATACCGTAACCATGGGCTTCTGAAACAGTCATGGCTCTTTTATCTGCCCATGTAATTTCCGGATCTGTACGCTGGTGTGCGATCCAGTCCACAAAGGATTGGCGAGGTTCCACATTTGGCACATCGGCCATATATTTGTCGAGGTAATAGTGCAGAAAAGCAATCGTTTTCTCTTTAACCTGTTGTTGAGTCACACCGGTTGGCAGGTTCGGAGTGATTGGGGAGATTGTCTGAGCTATCTCAAACTCAACCGGTTGTTTAAGGTCCTGAGTTGTTGCACTGCATCCTGATATCTGCAGGGTACTGAAGAGCAATGCTGCAGCACTCAGGCCTTTGAATGTTTTGGAATGCATTTTTACTCCTGTTTTTTTTAGGGGGATTAGTATGATTTAATTACAAATATAACAAAAAATTTCCTGAAAAAAGGTGTCGTTATCAGGCTAAAAGTTCTCTGAAACCCAAAACTGGAGTGTTTTTGAAAGAAATTCCCTGGTAGTTTACTTCCAGATACCTGGTGATATGGTCTGGAAATTGCAAATATTGTCTAAAAAATGATGTTTTTGGCTTACAAAAAAAACGGAAAAAAAACACTATGAAAATACCCTGCTGCACCTACAGACTACAGCTCAACCAAGAGTTTTCATTCAATGATGCCAGAGTGCTGATCCCTTACCTGGACAGGTTAGGAATTTCAGATATCTATTCCTCTCCAATTTTTAAGGCAAGGGAGGGGAGTACCCATGGCTACGATGTGGTTAATCCCCTTGAGATTAATCCAGAGATCGGCACCAGAGTGGAATTTGATCATCTGCTGGAGGAGGTGAAAAACTACGAACTTGGCTGGGTTCAGGACATAGTTCCTAATCACATGGCCATAGACAGCGGCAATGAGTTTTTGATGGATATTTTTGAAAACGGCCCTTCATCCCCGGCATATAACTATTTCGACATAAACTGGAACCACACCTATGAGGGTATAAAGGGGAAGCTTCTTTTGCCCATATTGGGCAGTGTCTATGCCGATTGTCTTGAGAGCAGCCAGATTCAGCTTTCCTATGACGGGGAAGGGTTCTGGGTCAACTATTATGAGCATCGTTTTCCCCTGAAAATAGAAACTTACGCATCGATCCTGGGGCACAGGCTTGAACGTCTGAAAACAGATCTGGGCAGCAGTCATTCGGGATTGATTAAGCTACTAGGAGTCTTATACATCGTAAAAACCATCCATACCCAGCAAAACTATCAGGAGAGAAAGGGTCAGGTTTCCTTCGCCAAGGCGATGCTCCACGAGCTTTACACCGGTGATGTGAGCATAAAGGAATATATTGACGAGAATGTAAAAGAGTTCAATGGAACTGCCGGTGAACCACAGAGCTTTGAATTACTGGATAAACTTCACTCTGAACAGTATTTCAAGCTCTCCTATTGGAAAGTGGCAACAGAGGAGTTAAATTACAGGAGATTTTTCACAATTAACGATCTCATCTCCATCCGGGCAGAGGATGAACATGTTTTCACCGATTCTCATGCACTGGTGATTGATTTGTTCAGCAGGGGAATTTTTACCGGCCTTAGAATCGATCATATAGATGGGCTATATAACCCCCTTGAATATCTTCAACGGCTTAGAAATCAGGCTCCCGATCTTTATATCGTTACCGAAAAAATTCTCGCTTACAGCGAAGAGATCCGTGGCAGCTGGCCGGTTCAGGGTACTACAGGATATGACTTTTTGAACATGGTGTGCGGGATTTTCTGCTACAGGGATAACAGCAAAAAATTCGATAAACTCTACCAGAAATTCACCGGTATCACATCTTCTTTCGATGAGTTACTCCTGGATAAAAAAAGACTGATTATCAAGCGACATATGGCGGGGGATATCGATAACCTCGCTCTTTTAATAAGGAGTGTCAGCTCAAGGGACCGGTGGGGCACAGATATGACCCTTTACGGCTTGCGAAATGCTCTGATAGAGCTGATAGCTGCTTTCCCTGTCTACAGAACGTATATCAATTCCGGCAAAATCAGTGCTGAAGACAGTCACTGGCTTGAGCTGACATTTAAAAATGTTAAAAAAATCAACCCTCAACTAACCAGAGAGATTGAATTCATAGAACGCTATCTTATGCTTCAGTTTGAACCCTACGCTTCAGAACAAACAAAAAAAGAGTGGATCGATGTGATAATGCGTTTCCAGCAATTCAGCGGCCCCCTGATGGCAAAAGGGTTTGAGGACACACTGCTGTATCACTACAACAGATTTATTCCGCTCAATGATGTCGGAGGATTTCCGGAGCGTTTCGGAGTGGAGACTGGTAAGTTCCACTCCTTTAATGCAAAAAGGATGAGCCGTACACCTCACACACTTAATGCCACCTCTACTCATGATACAAAGCGGGGCGAGGACGCAAGAATGCGCTTGTGTGTTGTGTCGGAGCTTTTTGAAGAGTGGAAGGATATAGTGACAACATGTTCAAAAATCAATAAGCAATACAAGAGAAAAGTCGATAATGAAAACTTCCCCGACAATAATGATGAATACTTCCTTTACCAAACACTTATTGGCTCCTGGCCAAATCAAGATGAGAAATATGTCGAATTTATTCACAGGATCAAAGAGTATATGCTCAAAGCTGTGAGAGAAGCTAAAGCTCATACCGGTTGGATTAAACCATTCATGGAGTATGAGAATCAACTCCTGGAGTTTATATCAAATGTTCTCGACAAAGAAAACAACAGTGAATTTTTCCACACATTCGAGCCTTTCCAGAAAAAAACAGCATGGTATGGAGTGTTCAACTCCCTTTCTCAGCTGATTATCAAGTGCAGCGCCCCGGGAATACCAGATTTTTACCAGGGAACCGAACTATGGGATCTGAGCATGGTTGATCCGGATAACAGAAGAGATGTGGATTATGCAAAAAGGGAAGAGATACTCTCGGAAATACGCACTCTTGAGACAACCGCTTACCCCGCTTTCATACATCAAACGCTGTCTAACCCCCAGGACGGTAAAATCAAGTTTTTTACAATGTATAACATGCTTAAAAACCGTAAAGAAATAAACAGAGTATATAATTGCGGAGATTATTCAACTATCACAACAAACGGTGAACGGAAAAGAAATATCTTTGCCTTCAGCCGCAAATATGAAAACGACATTCTGATCACAGCGGTTCCCAGACTATTAACAGAGGTAGTCTCCGAAAAGAAATTACCTCTTGGAAGAGAAGTATGGAATGACAGCTGCATAGAATTACCTGACAATTTCCCCAAATACTACAGAAACGTTCTCACAGAGGAAAGAGTGGAACTTAAAAACGGCAGATTAGATATCGGTGATCTATTCACACTGTACCCGGGGGCTGTTTTAATCAATCAATAGTCAATGTTAAACTCAGCCCAGTGTGGCTGCACCAGACGTTCACCGCTGTTACAATTTTCCATTGCCTCCATCTCTTTGGGGGTGAGTCTGATCTGCTGAGAGTCAAAGTTTTTCTTTATGTGCTCCGTAGTCGAGGCTTTAGGAATTACCACTATCCCTTTTTGCATCAACCACGCAAGGGTGAGTTGTGCAGCTGTTACCCCCTTATCCATTGCAAGTTTCTTTATTGTGAGATGCCCAGTTACCTTACCACGGGCAATAGGGGAGTAAGCTGTAACTACGATGTCATGTTCTTTACAATATATTAAAAGCTCTTTTTGGTTAAGGAATGGGTGAAACTCTACCTGGTTGACACTGATTGGAATTGTGTTAATCGCTTGGGCTCTCTTAAGATGGTTGATGGTAAAATTGCTTACTCCTGCACTGCGGATCATTTGGGAATCAAGAAGCTGCTCCATTGCCTTTAGAGTGTTAGAGATTGGAATAGATTTGTTTGGCCAGTGTATCAGGAGAAGATCCACATAGTGGGTGTTTAATCTGTCCAGAGAACGGCGGCATTCATCAATTGTGTCCTGAAAATGGAGATTGGAATGCCAGACTTTGGTCGTGATAAATAGCTTTGACCTTTCTATGTGAGAATCTTTGATAGCCATGGCTACATCGCTTTCGTTATCATAAGCTGAAGCTGTGTCGATGTGCCTGTAGCCAGTTTGAAGAGCATTGAGAACCGCACTTCTACATTTCTCTCCTGTGAGGCGATAGGTTCCAAAACCCAATAGGGGAATCTCATGGCCGCTTTTCATTTGGATTTTTCCTGTACTCACTGCACTTCTCCTCAATGTTAAAAGAGCATAAAATCTGTTATATAGTCAGAAGTTGCTAAACCGGTTTTTAACAAGGTGTTCTTCGGTAATTGGGCAAAAATTATGCCTTGGTTATCTGTTGAAAATAATAAATCAGGACAGTCGCGCTCATTGTTCAGCGGAAAACCAGTATATTAATGTATATATTGCGCATACATTTTGCTTGAGAGCAGCTTATGAACAAATGTTACTTCTACACTTTTATGCTGATCATGATACTGAGCGGATTTTTCTCCGCAGGGAAAAGTTTCATCAGATTTGAAGGAGAAATACCTGCTTCAATCAACAAAGACCATCTGGAGAGAGAATATATAAGGATTTGGAACCGTTTGTCTCCCGATACAGAAATAGACACAGGAAATCTATATATAATATTTTATCATCACCAGGCGGGAAAACAATATGGAGTGCGGCTTCCTGAATGGGGTGGAGGTGGTGCCATAGGTACAGATAGTATTATCATACCAGTGAACAGACGGCGTGTGATCGGTGAGAACTATAATCAGACAGCAGTTCATGAATTGGTTCACATAGTTGTGAATCGTGCATTTGGGACTGTTTATGTCCCCAGGTGGCTTCATGAGGGGCTTGCCATGGTACTCTCTGGAGAGATCCCTTCCGAGGGGCAGTTGCTGTTATCGAGAGCGGTCTGGAGTGGCAAGATATTCTCACTCGACACAATAGAGTATGTCAACAGGTTTAATGCATCGGGTGCAATGCTTGCCTATGCAACCAGTCACGCAGCTGTTCTGTATTTGATCGAGACATATGGAATGTGTGGAATAGTGGAATTACTTGATAATGCAAGGGGCAGACGTAGTTTCCCTTCAGCATTGGAAAATATTTACGGAGTTGGACCAGATAAACTTAATGAAGAGATCAGGGAACATATAATAAAGAGTTATCGTTTGAAAATTCTCTCAGATGAGCGGTATATATTTGCACTTATTGGTATTCTTGCACTGCTTGCAATTATTGTATCGCGCTTTAGATACCGCAGGAGACTGCGTGAGATGGCAGAGATAGAGTCACGGGAGTTCTCAGCGGAGAGTATGAACAGGGAGGATCCTTTAATATAGGATCCCTATTCTTGCGGTGTAGACAGTTGGGAAGCCGTTTTCTATATCGTCAAACAGTATGCTGGCTTTAGCTTCGAGCAACATCTGTACAGATGCGGTTCGAAAGAGTATTGCTCCTAAGGAGCCTGCAGCATTGAATCCGAAAAAGTTATTTGATCCCTCTCTGCCGCCACCGAAACCAAACTCAGCAGCTGCATAGGGTGAGATTTCCTCAGGAAATGGAATAACTTTGAGCCCCAGATTCAGACTGCCAATAACAGAGTTCTCAAAATCGGTAGTGAAATCTGCATTAACCCTGATTCCTGCAAATGGATTAACTTCCCATAACCTGCCTACCAAAAAATTGTAGGAGAGTGTTCTTGCCGGGATATTTTCAACATATGCAGGCCCAAAAGCGAAAAGAGAAAATTCACCCCGCCTGAGCACTACAGGCCTTTGATATTCCTGGGATGATTCTGACCTGAGTGTAAGGTAGTTTTGGCTGAGGTTAGAATTTTCAAGGCTGTGTACCTGAGAGTGCAGACAAAACAATAAAAATAGAAGAGCTGTGAGTGTGCTTTTTGGAAACGGTACTCTCATTTTTATCCCCCATATATTATATCAAGAGATTAAATTCTCAAAACGAATGTCTCTTTAAGTATTGTGCAAACTGCATACCAGAGGATAAAAATTTTTGCATGAGAGGTTGTTACCAGATTCAATCAATGAATACACATTCAATTCTTTGTAAAATGCAGTAAGCATTTTTCTTGGTCACGGGACGTAGTCTTCAGTTTTCAAAAGCTTCATCAAAATTTTCAAATGCAAATTCATGAATTTCAAAGTCTGCAGCACCTTTTACTCAAATCATTGTCGAAATTATAGAAGGCTTATACAGGCTTAAATTCTCCTTCATCCGTTTTAATTTCATCTTGATCATGTAGCAAAGCAAAACTGAATGCAAAGTCACCACAAAATTATTTGATTTTTTTTCATTAACACCATGCTTTTTTTGTTTGTTTTTAATATCAATAGCAGCTAACCCTCGTTCGATCGTTTCCTGTGAGATTGTAACAGCCTTGTGTGAATTTTTCAACCGGTGCTCAGCCTTCTTCTGTGCCTGTTTATGACTGTAGTCTCTTTGCCCTTTGGTGCAAAGTATCTAACGGGAAACCGTATTGAAAGTATTTTTGTTGATACAATGGCTGATTTTTCGAATACTGTTACCCTGTTTTCAAGCGTCTCAATCATGTATCTTTCCTCCAGGATCAAATGCTGGTAATGGTTCATAAAGCTACTTTAGTTAGTGTTTTTTTAACTCTCAGAACAAAAAAACGTATCTGGGCCACTCTTTTATCACACTAACTGTTGCAATTGTTACTTGAATTCAGTGTTTTTTTAGTACGTACACCAGCTGATTAAATATTGGAGAAGTCCTAAACATAATCAGGACTGTAGGGCAATTAACGCTTATTTGCACGAGTTATTATTTTATTATAATTTCCATATTTTTAGATAAAGGCAGTATTACCCTTTTCTAAATCAGTTTATATGTGTTATTTTATCAAAGAAAAATTTATCTATAAGGATTACATTCATGATAAAGATGAACAAAAAATGGGAAAACACCATCTATTTTGCAATATTTGCCCTCATAGTAGTTTTTCTTTTTGAAAGTTTTATATTTGACAGCAGCACTATTTTAGGTGATCAGCACAGTGACCGAATAAAGGATCTTGGAATCAAGCAGCCTTTTCAGACAGCTTTGCAGGAGCAGGGAGAGTTTTCAGTCTGGAACCCTTCAGTGCTTGGTGGAATGCCTTTAATTGATGCTACGGCCGGGGATATAGTTTATCCGCTGTCTATACCTTTTTATTATGTTATGCCTCTTGTAAGATCAGAAGGTTTCAAGATGATCATGCATGTTTTCTTTGCAGGTGTAGCAATGTTTCTGATGCTTGCATATTCGTTTAAGACTACAAAATTCACCGCCTTTATTGGTGGTGTATTTTATATGCTTAATCCACAGTTTCTTTCTCATGTGATGCCGGGCCATGATGGAAAAATGTTCGTTATAGCCTGGTTGCCTCTGATTATCTGGGCCTTGAGATCCCTTATGGAAAAGCCTACAATTCTGAAAACCACTCTTTTGGCAGCTGCGATAAGTATGTCTATATATACATCACATATTCAGATGACCTACTTTTTACTGTGGGGATTATTTGCTTACTGGGTTTATATATCTGTTTTTAAATATGTCAAAGAAAAAAGTATCAAAAGTATACTACCACAGGCAGCAGGCTTTTGGTCTGCAGTTGTTCTGGCTCTTATATTGGGGGGTATCCAGCTCTATCCTGCCTTTTCCTTTGTGCAGGATGGCTGGTCGGTTAGAGGCGAAACCCGTGGTATCGATTTTGTTGCTTCTTGGAGTCTTCACTGGCCGGAATTTCTCTCACTGTGGGTACCGGATTTCGGAAATTGGCTTCAAAATTACTGGAGTGAAAACCACTTCAAACTGAATACTGAATATGTGGGAGCGGTTGCAACACTACTCGCTGTCATGGCTTTGATAACCAGGCCGACCGGTAAAAGATTTTTCTGGTTTGGAGTAGGTGCATTTGCTGTATTGATGAGTATGGGTATTCATACTCCAGTGCTAAGGATTGCATATTACATAATACCCGGAGTGAATAAGTTCCGTGCAATCAGTATGATAATGTTCTGGTTTGCTTTTGCTACGGTTTTGCTGGCCTGTTACTTTGTCAAGGATATATGCTCCGGATATTTTAAAAATCTTGCTCCGGAGAGAATTGAAAAAATCGAAAAGGCAACATATATCCTGATAGGGGTATCGTCGTTAGCTTTTCTGATATTTCAGAGTCAGAATTTCGTTTATCAAAGCCTTGTCTCCTTTACTGCTTCCTTACCTGAAAAGGAAAATGTATTCAGAAACAATTTTAGCCAAAATTTCGTCCCGGCTCTTTACGGGTGGTTTGCTATTGCATTGACAGTTCTTATCAGCTTCCTGCTTGTAATAAAAAACAAACTGTCTGGAACTATTTTTCTGGGCATAGTGCTTCTTCTTAGTGTAATAGATACTGTACGGGTGAATAAAAATTTCATTCGCATTGAAAATAACAGACAGTACACACATGTGCCAAAAGAGATCGAAATGTTAAGGGAAGAGATGAAGGAGGAGCCTTTCCGTGTGTTTTTTCTCCCAGGGGTCAGCCATATTCACAATGTAGCTGGCATGTACAATCTGGAAGGTCTGGGAGGATTCCATGATAATGAATTGCGCTGGTACAGGGAGTTTCGCGGACAGGGAAGTCGTGATTTTATAATACCTCTTCTTAATCAGACCGGTGATCAGTTCCAAATCCAGGCAATCCAGCAGGGACACAATAAGTTAAATGTCGCCAATTGCAAATACGTTATTGCCCGCTCTCATACGGGATTTCTGCCTATTAAAAACGAAAATTATATACCAAGACTCTCTTTTGTAACCGACTACAAGGTTCTCAGTGAAAGTGAAGCTCAGGTTATGCTGAGAAATTCCCGGTTTGACTCCAGAAGAACAGTGATTCTGGAAACTTCTCCTTCTTTTGACCCTGTTCAGACGGAAGATTTAAGTATAGATGTACAATGGATTAGCTACACTCCCAACAAAAGGGTTGCCAAGGTGACTGTTCCACGGGAAGGACTGCTGAGAATATCTGAAGTATACTATCCGGGCTGGACAATAAAAGTCAACGGAGAGGAAAAGGAAGTATACAAAAGCGATATTTCATGGATGTCTGTTCACGTGGATGGCGGAGAGCATCTGGTAGAGATGAGAGTCGATTCATTGTACCTTTCAAAGATTATGCCCTTTTCTGTGATTACAATGTCTGCAATTCTTATATTCTGGGCCGTAATGGGGGTTAAGTACATTAAGAAGAAAAAAGCTACATCCTGATGAAAGTATTAACTCTAACTCATGTATTTCCGCGCAGCAGAGAAGACACTGTTGCGCCTTTTCTGTGGAATTTTCAGCAGGCTCTTGTTGAAAATGGGATTGAAGCGATAGTTTGTGCTCCTCACAATAAGGGCCTTCCGTTGAAAGAAAACTATCCCGGTTACAGAGTTGAACGTTTCAGATATGCTGCTGAAAATATGGAAATTCTGGCTTACAGGGGACAAATGCATGAGCTTGTGTTTAAAAACTTTTTAAACAAACTGATATTCGCACAATACATGGTGTGCGGGTTTGTAAAGCTATGCAGTCTTTTGAAAAGAGAAAAACCAGATCTTGTACATGTGCACTGGTGGGTCCCTTCAGGCATTATCATGTACGCAGCTTCACTCCTTTTCAAAACCCCGTTTATAATCACAACACACGGTACAGATGTCTTCATAGTGCGTAAATTCAAGTTTCTTAAATCTATTATGAAGAGAATCTTCGGTAAAGCCGGTAGGATACATGTTATTTCTACTTATCTTAGTGATTACCTGACAGAAAACCTCAAAATCGATAAGAATAAGATTGATATCATCTCTATGCCAGTAAGGGAAGACAAAATACCTTTACAAGCTCCGGGATTTCGCGATGGAACAAAACTCCTTTTCGTAGGTAGATTGATTAAGAGAAAGGGTGTTGATGTACTGCTGAAAAGCCTGGAACTGCTGCCTGAAAGCTATCAGTTAACAATCGTAGGTGTAGGGCCTGAAGAGCAAAATCTGAAAAAGCTTTGCAGTGACAAGAAACTTAATTCCAGAGTAAATTTTTTACCCAATGTTTCACCTGACGAACTGCCTTCCGTTTTTAACCAGTCTGAGATTTTTATACTGCCATCGCTGACAGATTGGAAGGGGGAAAAAGAGGGTTTGGGTATGGTACTTCTGGAAGCACAGAGGATGGGCCTTGCTTTAATAGCCTCAAAATCCGGTGGTATGACAGATATTGTCATACACAATGAAACTGGTCTTCTTTTTGAAGAAGGCGATTTTCTTGGTTTAGCAGAGAATATTAAAAGATACTCTGACAGGGAGTTCTTTGAGAAAATGGTAATCGGAGCACAGTCGCATTATGAAAAGAACTATGCTCAACAGACAATTGCTAAAAAAACAGTCGTCTCCTACAATCTTGCCCGTCAAAAATTACCGGCTGTCTCTCAAAACCCATCAACAACACACTGACCCCTTTGGAAATGCAGGACGAATTTCCTCTCTTGGAATAAACCTGGTCTTTTAAACGAGAATTTTTAACCAAATTAGTTTATTGAAAAATTAGAATAGGTTAAAGGTTTTCCGGTGTGCTTTTCAGAGTTCAATTTCAGTAACCTCTAATGGTAGATGGGAAAAGCATTCCCCTGGTTGCAGCTCCCTCTTTGGCAGACCCATCGGGATCTTCCACCACCCCTTCAATGCGGTCGGGGATTTATACTGATCACAGCCAAAGTATCACGGGGGCACAGTTCGGCAATTCGTGTTTTCAGAATCTTTGAATATATCATTATACTTTGTATTATCCCTCTTTATTTCGTGCCTTTTGTGTATTTCTTGGTTTATCTACCCCACTAAGTTTTATTAAATTCAGGGATTCCATATTCCAGTCAGGTGGTACAGAATCTGGCTCCTTTTATTTGCTGAAAGATAAAGACAAACTCCTAAAAGTAAAAATTGATTTCTTTTCACATACACACCCGCTGTAAAGATACAATATACATTTAATAAGGTTGTGATATTTGGAAGACTTGGATTCAATTTGTAAGTGCAAACCATATCACATAGCATGAAACCTCTATGTAAATCATAAAAACAGAAACAAGAATATGGGCGCCTCCCTCCGAGGACTCCGAACTGAAATGTTAGAAACATGGCCTTAAATGTTAGAAACATGGCCTTAAAAGTTAGGAACAAGGCCTGAAAAGTTTAGGAACAAGGCCTGAAAAGTTTAGGAACAAGGCCTGAAAAGTTTAGGAACAAGGCCTGAAAAGTTTAGGAACAAGGCCTGAAAAGTTAGGAACAAGGCCTGAAAAGTTAGGAACAAGGCCTGAAAAGTTAGGAACAAGGCCTGAAAAGTTAGGAACAAGGCCTGAAAAGTTAGGAACAAGGCCTGAAAAGTTAGGAACAAGGCCTGAAAAGTTAGGAACAAGGCCTGATTTTGCTGCCAAAGCACCTGTTCCGAACATTTTTAGGCCTGTTTCAACCGTTTTTGACCATGTTTCTATGATTTTTGTTATTGTTCCAGAGAGATTGATAGCTGTTCCTTGCTATTTTGGCCATGTTTCTACCGATTCTGTGGTTGTTCCTAACATTTATGGTGATGTTCCTAACTTTTTTGCTTTAAACAACCCTCTTTTGGTAACATTTGCATTCATATAAGCACATCCTGTTTTCCGTTGGGGTCTAAATTGGATTCAACAAAATTTACCAATGATCAGGAACAGATGTAAAACTGATTTCTTTTCTGAGTCGCTCGACAGGTTTCTTCATCAGCCGATGTGATCATAATGGAAGGAGAAAGCTACAGAATCAAAAACCGGATAGGTATTGATCATGCCTCCAGGCAGGAGGGATATGCAATGGTAACATAGTAGATGAATGTGCGGTAAAGGAGTGTGTCATTGCCGATGTCAAATAAGAATCGTCATACAGTATGTATCTTTAAGGGATTGGTGTCTGTCTCAAAACAGAATGCCCCGGAATCTGAAGTTAAGCCCTGAATACTTTTTCCTATAAATAATATAGCAGCAGTTGCTTTGATGAGCGCTTCGTTCAACAGGTTTTTTCTGCATCCTGAATGCAGAAAAAACGCTTGATGTTGTGCGGAGTTCTGGAGCATTTTTTGACCTGCTGCTCTTTTTTCTGTGCCGATATTATTCTAATATCTGCGCGAATCCCATCTCTTTTCTGTTGTTTTGTTGAGTTCTTCGTTGCATTCTGTCCGCTTTGAATTGATTGGTATGCTATAGATCATAAGCACGGGTTTTTGGAAATTATTTTCTCTGCCAAAAAAGTGATTTTTTCGATCCCTTCTTTCTGGGTTAATACTCTAAAAAACATACGACCAAATGCGGTTGCCATGCTTGGATAGTTACAAGAAAATACTTTTTGTGCCAACTTTTTAATGTAATTAGCATTAGTAGCAATGGACGATGAAAGGTAAACAAATGTAATAAATGCTGTGAGTACTACTGAATCTTTGTTAACTACAAAAGCGATTACTGAAAGAATTGTTGTTACTAGTAAAGACAAAATTGAGAGTAGAATAAAATATGGAAAACTTGCATTTGCATATCTACGTTTGTATGAAATATAATTAGGGTTGTCGATAATTTTTATAACTTGCAAATTGAAGTGATTATCTTTATTGTTTTTATATTCTTCTACAGTAGTTGAATTGAAAAACACTGCATCTAGAATACTTTCAGCATTAACCTCAATTTTTGATGATAATTCTGTTACTTTTGTAGCTGTTTTAAGATCAAGTCGTGTTCCCTGTAGGCATTTTGATAAAATGATTTTAGCTTCAAAATTCATTTTTACTTTGGGGTCGAGAATCCAAATCATTCCAGCTAGTTCATAGTCAAGGTAAGCATACGGAATTTCTCTTTGACCGATGTTGTTTTTATTCCAACTCCGTAGTTTTTTAGAACAGGTAACTATTAATGCATTTGCTTGTTCAAACTTGGTAACCACACTTCGCCTTCTACTTCTGACAACCTGACATATTGACATTAAATAATCAGTTTGATTCTCTGCCCGGGCACATATTTCTGGAGGAATTTTATTATACTCTTCAGAATTTATCATGTCTTCAAAATTGTCGGGAATGGGCATTTCTGTCTGAATAGGAAAATGTCGATTTTTTCTTCTGCTTATTTCCCTCTTAGTCGCACTAACTAAACTCCGGTTAAGTAAATCTCTGTATGAAGAGTGTGCTTTGTCGATTGTTGTAATATTTTGAACAATTGTTCCTATACCAAAGTTATTGAAAAGAATTGCTTCAATATTCCTAGAGATGTTATCCAGTTCTGTTGCTGTAATACCCTTTCTAATACAGGCAGCTGTAATTCCTTCCATATATCTTGCAATTTGTGGGCTTATTACGTCACCACTACGTTGATAATTTTTTAACGATTCAATGGCACCATCGAATATTTTGTGAAGATCCTCAATTGTTATGGACAATACTGAAAGTTTAAACCCTGCATTTTTGTAAATCTTTAAACACTCAAAAGCGGCATTGTAGAGCAAGGGTTCTTGCAAATCTAATAAGCGAAGCAAAAAATTTGTATCAAAAAAAAGAACTATATTTTTTGCAGATTCCAGACGTGACGGCAACCCGTTCGTTAAAGGGGCTGATGTCAATAGACGAGAATATATCTCTGACAATATAAGCTGTTCAAAAAAAATGTAGATTTCGCTGTTTTTTAATGCTTCTTGCTCTAGAAAGTGGGCTAACTGTTGCAATTCAGGCTCATTGATTTCCAATGCTATGGAATCAGTGTTTTGAACCTTGTAGTCAGAATTAACGGATATTAATTTTTCTAATACCTGTTCTAAATTGTCTATATTGGGTAAGTATTCATGACAATGTTTTATTAGTTTTTCATATTCTGATCGATACTTCTTTTTTTGCACTTCGGTTTGTTGATAATTGTTCGTTCGCTCAATCGTATGGGACTTATAATGTAGATTAAAATTTGGTGATTTATCTACAAGATATCTTATCACGGGGTCATTAACAGAAATCCCATATGCTGCATTTATTTGATTGATTGCATTTTCTATCGAGATTGATTTTTTGTTGCCGATTCCGATGTTCAAAATGTGCAAAAAGGCAGTACAAATATCTACATCTTTGTCTGTGTGTAGTCGAATAAAATTGTACTTATGAGCTAAGGTATTCATTTTACCCCTCTATGTAAAGGAAAAATTATAGGTCATATCGGCTTTTATGTGTTATCAAGCTTTTCTCCTTCGCGCCTCCTACTCCTCGGCACTCTTATTTACGCAGCATCTTATGTCCTGCGGAAAAATTGCGCAC
>LDWW01000032.1 GCA_001045525.1 Chitinispirillum alkaliphilum
ACCTTGTTTCAGCAGAGAAAAGAGTCGTTTAAAGGGGGTATAAAACATTAGCCCCCTTTAAACGAAAAAAAACAGTGTACATGTCACGAAATGATTAGCTGACCATTACACAGAAACAACCTCCTTGACCTCTGATATATGGGATTTAAGCTTCCGCTCAATACCGTTTTTCAGGGTCATCTGTGACATTGGACAACCTCCGCATGCGCCCGACAATCTCACCTTCACAACCCCATCATCTTCGGTTGCTTCGACAAGTTCCACATCTCCCCCATCAGCCTGAAGATAGGGACGAACCAGTTCCAGAATAGCTTCTACCTGATCTTTAAACATATTGTTTCTCTCCTTGTTGTTATTTAAATGCAGTTCTATTGAGTTTACTTTTTTGTTATTGATACTTTCCAGTCGAGCGGACCTTCTTCAAGGTACTCCCAGTTGAATTCGTTATGATGTTCAGCCTGGAACTGATAATAAAGAGGCTTTGGGTCATGATCATTTATAATTTTCAGCACTTCCCCGCAATTGAGCTTTTCCCAAGTGTCAAAGATAAGCTCATGTCGCCTGGCCGGAGGCATTGGACGAAGATCCAACTCCACAATCTCCCTTTGATCATGGGGCGCAAAGCAGCAGTATCCAATCTTGTCACATTCCTCTTTGACAGCCACCCAGTCTTCAGAAGTCAGAACCTGAAGCGCAATCTGGTAAAGGATATTATCTTCCTTAAAGATGTGGCTTTCAAGCTCTTTACTGATAAATACCCCATGTGAGAGGACCTCATTTTTATACTCCCCGAACGACAGTTGATCGTGGTTGTGAGCTGCTTTATAAAGAGCCTTTTTCCTTTGCCTGAACTCAACATGTTCATCCTCCATGATCTGAGGGGGTTCAGTGATATCGTATTTTTTTACACGCGGGAAAAGCGCCTCTTCTTCCCGCTGATGGTGGCTTTCGGCAGCGACAAGGTGATGAGCAATCACTTTTAAATTTTCCACATCTTTTCCCATCTGATTATAATCAGTTTTTGATTGTGTTCTCTCTACCAGAGCCGACAGGTCATGCAAATTACCAACTATAACCCTGTGCTCTTCCATCAGAGTGTGAACCGGATGCGGCGCCTCAACCTCAATTCTCTTATCCACCAGAGAATCACGCATTGCCTCAAGATGAATATCACACAGATTGTTTCGAATCTCATCATGTGATATCCCCTCTCTTATAAGCTCCTGCTCAAGTATTCCAAGAGTTTTGGCATCAACGCTCTGAAGCATATTTTTAGCCCTCTTTTTCATCTCTTCACTCACGTTCTCTTTTTTCAGTTCACCCAGCAGAGTTTTTAGTTCATGTTTTGATAACCCCGGACTATGGTCATCCCCTTCTGCCTTCCTGACTCTGAACACCCATTCTTCAGGGCTTTCCATTTCAGTACTCATTTCCAGATCCTCCCTGTTTCCCAGCATATGTGTCAATGGTAAGGGATTGAAATCAACTCTGACTCTCAATGTTTCTCCCTGCTTAAGCCTATCCAGCGCAGGAAAAAGGGTTGATTGTTTGTCCTCGTGTGATATACCACGCAGATCAACTGTATTTATGTTATCCATATAATTTCCTTTCAATTAATAATTAACCACCTATTAATGTTTTTATCTTCCATGATAATGTTTTTTACTTTTTGCAGCCATAACTTTCTAAATTCCAACACCTCATCACTGCTTGCCCCATCCCAGACATTTTTTTCCAGAAGTTCAACGATACGCATCTCCTGTGATTGTGAAAGTGTTGGCAGCAGATGTGGGAATACAATAATTTCAATCTGCTTTTCTGCTGATAATCTTTTGAAGATGAATCTTTGGATACCTTTCTCACTTTTGCCACTGTACCTTAACAGATTTTTTCTTTTATGATGTCCGGATATCCCCTTGAAGCCGGTGTCCATTGATGCCCCGGTGATGAAGCTCAGCACCTGCCCGATCACCCCCAAAACGCCCTCATCAGGTTTACCCGGCATAAGAACCGAAACATCTCCCCTCACAGGGACCTTGTCATTGTAAAGCTCTCGGAGGCCATACCGGCATAATAAGTACGCCATGGATACAGTCGGACAAACATGCCCGGCAACCTTAATCAAATCCTCAAAACGGTACTCAAATTCATCACACCCAAAGGCTTCGAAAGCCCCTAACAATTCTGCCAGTGGCTCTTTCATCCTGATAGGTTTGACCTCTTTTATAAATCCTGCAACCGAAACGCTATCCTTTAACAACGACAACTCCTAAATTCATTCTTATGGGGGTCGATTCTACAACATACTTATAACCGATTACAACCCGGCCCCCATCTCACAACTAACTGCAGAACTGAGATCCCTGAGTGTCGTCTCCTGCATCATACCAATTAGCTGCTGATTCATTTGAGCGAACTTTTTTCCGAGAGTGCAGGACTCCTGCCTGCAGGCAGGGATCGAGAAGGGGCAAATTCCTTGTTCTGAGGGACCGTCGATTATCTCCCAAATCCTGTACATAGTGATCTCTTCAGGCAAACATGAAAGCGCAAACCCACCGGCAGGCCCCCTCTCAGACTTAACGATACCCGCGCGAGCCAGTCTCTGAAGTACCACTGCTAAGTGGGCTTCGGATACTCCACAGCTCTGGGCGATTTTTTTGACTCTAAGCAGTTTATTCCAGTTTTTGGCCAACAGGGCAACAGCGTGCATTCCGATGGTAAAAGCCTCAGATGGTTTTACAAGGCAAGACAATGGACACCCCTTACGCTAATTATCATATTTAAATATTTCAATATTTGTTTCTAACTATACTACTAATGAACGATACATTTATTGTTTTAGTTTTTTAATTACTATCAAAAACTTTTGACCATACTGTTTGTTTCAAATTGATACACCGATGTATTAATAGCGATCAGTTGCAGATAGCGCGTTCCATTTTTCAGGGGAAAAGTTGGCTGTTTCTGCCCATTTTTCCTATCCTTCTGGTATTGGCATGCCTTTAGCATATCACGGCAGGTTAGAAAGGAGGACAGAAATGGATACTCAGCTGATAAAACATATAAAAAACCGCGAAATACTTTTTCGCTCTTCACCCGTACTTATTGCTGCATGGCCGGGTTTTGGAAATGTGGGGCTTGTAAGTGCTGAATATATAAGAAGAAAAACAGAGGCCAAACCGTTGGGTACTATCGATACGAAACAATTTTACACTCCTCAGTCAGCAGTAGTGAAAGGGGGGAAAATCAAACCGGCCCGGATTCCAAGCAGTGCATTTCATTACACTCTTTCCCCAGATCTTCTGATCTACGAGAGCTCCGTTAACCTTGGCCCAAGGGAGGAGATTTTCATTCTGCAAACACTCATAGACATCGCTAAGAAGCATGGTGTTAAGCAGATTATCACAATCGCCGCCATCCCTGCCCCCATGAGTAATTTCCAGCCCCCGGAGCTTCTTTTCGCAGCAAACAACGACCGGCTTTTTGGGCAGTTCAAAGAAATGGGGGTTAAACCGCTAATTGAAGGTGAAATACCCGGACCTTCGGGCATTCTTCCCTCAATGGCAGATAGTGCAGGCATAGAGGCTGCCTGCCTGATGGTAACCATGCCTGCATATGCAGGAGGAACAATCTACCCTAAGGCTGCGGTTTCTGTTATTGAACTCATTTCGGAAATGATAGATTTTCCTTTCGATATGTCCGAAGTAAAAAACCTGACAGAAAAGCTGGATGTGCAGTTCAGGGCGATAGAAGAAAAGTTCAAAGCAAAACTTTTTGATACCTCTGCAGAGGAGAACATTGAGGGATTTGGGGAATATGAGGACCGGACTCCAGAACCGGCAAAAAGAGAAGAGGATGAGATAGCCCCCGAGATTAAGGGGAGAATAGAGTCTCTTTTCAATCTGGTCAAAGTTGACCGTTCAAAAGCCACTGAGCTTAAAGCCGAACTTGACAAGTTTGGTTTATTCAAGAAATATGAAGACCGCTTTCTTGACCTTTTTTTATAGGAACTATTTGTCCCTGCTCTTCCCTGAAAATACCCCAATTCGAAAAAGAGCGCCCCGGTGAGAGGTGACTAAGGGGATCTTATTAAACGGTAATAAACTAACAGGGTTGCGAAATACGGTAAGTGATCTATCTAAAGCGGAAAACGGAATAGCTGATCTTTAGAGATCCAATCAGCTATTCTTCAAGTAAAAGCGGTTAGTATTTGTCTATGGAGTATTGAATACATCCATTACAGATTCTTTAAAATCCTCAACAAATTCAGTGTCACCAAACTTAAGCGGTTTCTCTACATATCCCTTTGCACCGGAACTCATACATTCCAGCATAGCCCCTCCGCGAACCGCAGAGATCATGAGGATATTGGCATCTGGAAAATCTTCAAGAATTTCCAGCATTGCCTGTTGTCCATCTTTGTTGGGCATTGTTATATCAAGTGTGATCAGATCTGGCTTGTGTTTTCGGTAGAGTTCTACTGCATCATTTCCATCATTACCGGTAGCAACGACCTCGAACTCCAGCTGTTGTTCAAAAAACTGAACAATCTGCCTGACTAAGAATTTTGAGTCATCCACAATAATAACTCTTTTAGACATTATCATTACTCCTTTGCAATTATTTTAGTGCTCATATTAATTGTACATCATGGGTTTGATATGAGCAAGAGAGATTTGCCTGCGCTTATTTTTTTGTCGCCTTCTTTATAGCAAAACCAATATACATCCACTTACCATCATCCACTAAGACTTTACCCTGCACACCGGAGACAAAAGGAAGAAACGGAGTACCTTCTGAATACAACACAGGTACAGATTGATTCAGATAACCAAAAATTGAATTAAAATCAGCTTCATCCATGAGCATACCAGAATATACATTGGCAAACTCACCAAATATATCACGAGCTTCATTAAAATCCACTTTTTCACCAACGAACGATTCTATTGCATCCTGGTTTATGCCTATGGCAAGTATCGCCTGGTATTCCTCACTTGCACTTCCGACAATGAGTGTAAGGTCTGATTGTTCACACAATTGTTCAACAACGGCCCAGTCCTGGGTCTCCTGACAACTTATCCCAAAGAAGGCTTCAACACAATTGACAGCACTTTGCTTGAAAATGTCAGTTAAATTTAATAGAGCGATAGTTGAATTTGATAGATTAGACATTTTGTATCCTTAACTTCTCTCATTTAGTGATATGTTTACATGTTTATTGCGAAATGTCTGATTGCATATCCGAAATAGAGCCAGTCATCACCCTTAAACAGTTTACCATGGATACCTGTGACTCTGGGGAAAAAGGTTTGACTCATTGCATGCATAGGTACACTCTGAGTTAGTATTCCGAAATAATTTGTAAACTCTTCTTCATCCATTAGCATTCCACAGAAGATATTTCCGACCTCCCCAAAAAGATCAATTAACTCTTCATCATTATCAAGACCAGGTATCAGCGATTTGATAGTTTGCTCAGAAACACCTACAGCCATAATAGCCTGAAAAGAATCATTGGCATTCCCCAATGAAAAAATATGGTCAAATGTTCCCTGCAGCCGGTCTACAATTGTCCAGGGCTCCCTGATTTCCCAGGTATCCTGAAACAGAGATTGAAGACACTCTTTGGCGATACCAGAAAAAGTGGGACACAGCTGTTGTAATTTACCCTTAACTTCTGCACTATTTTCCATTATCATTTACCTGCACTTTCAGGTTGGAATTGTAAAATTTTTATGTTTTTTTTCATTATTTTTATAATTTCACATTGGTAACGAAATAGTAGTTTTAGTCCCTTTACCCGGAGTACTTGAGATATTTATTGAACCTCCCAGTTTGCTGACCGTATGATGGACAAAATCCATACCTACTCCTCTGCCAGATGTTTCGGATACGGTATCTTTTGTTGAGAATCCGGGAACAAAGAGATAGCGATATAGTTCTTGCTCTGACATTTTCTCAACTTCTTCAATTTCGAGGTTGTGTGTAGAAGCGACCTTGTTCTTCACTGCTTCCAAATTAATCCCCTTTCCATCATCTTCCAGCGATATTTCAATACACTCTTTTTGATTGCTGCAGTCCAGTATTAACATACCACTTTCAATCTTTCCAAGCTTTTTCCTCTGTTCAGGAGTCTCAATCCCATGATCGATGGCATTATTAATCAAGTGTATAAGACAGTGATGAAGCTTTCTCATATCCTCGATATCAATCTCTCCATCACCATTAAGAGTCAAGCTCACCTTTTTGTTAACTTTAGCACTTGTATTCTGAACCAGTGATTCAAATGAGGAGAGAAAGAAGGATATGTTTATTTTTGTCAGATGAGACACTTTTCCATGAGTATCTCTGAGTTCCTGCAAATAGTACTGATCCAGATTTTGCATCTCCCCTTTTTTGATTACTTGCTTTAGACTCTTAGAGATCTCGTTTATCGATCCAAGTTTTACCATAACAGTATGAGGATCCCGGACCGCTTTTTCCTTAAGAGTTTCTTCCTTACCTCCAAGTTTTGACCGAAGGTCCTGAATACGGTTAATATATCCTCTTGCATCTTCTATGGATTCTGAAATCTTGACGATAGTATCTTCATCAATTGAATCCTCATGATCCCGGATCGCCTTTAAGTAATCCTCAACACTGTGAGCCATTTCCTGCAATTGTTTAAAACGGTATTGTCCGGAACTACCTTTAAGGGTATGAAATGTTCTAAACAGTCCATTAATAAATTCCCTGTCCCGGTGATTACCTTTTACCAGTGTTTGTGCATCTTGCAATAACTCCGAAGAGTCATAAACAAAATCGGTGACTTCATCTGGTTGCAGGTTAATTACCTGAGAAATAAGATCAAGGTTATCCTGATGACGGCGGTTAAGTACCTCTGCTTGCTTTTCCAGCTCTTTTTGTTTTGTAATATCCTCAACAACAACCAGCAATTTGTCCAGAGTGTTATTTTCTTCATTTTCCACAGGCAACCAATTGCATTTCAAATATCTTCCGCGAGTGTTCTGAAATTCATTCAGGTCACATAATTCAGCCATATCCTTAAAAGGCAAAACTCCGTATTTTTCAAATAGCATGTCAAGCCAGTTTATCCAATTCACGGCCAGTTCTTCGGGTACTCCGGCAATAGTTGTAAAGGGCTGTGATGTTATGGATTGCTCTTCAGTATAACCTACAGAAGCTGGTGTTGCCTTGCTGTAACCAGGAAGAATCAGTCCTTTGGAATTTATCGATAGCAATCCAGTTGGGAGCAATTCGAGCATGTTTTGAATATTCCTTTTACTCTCCATTGCTTCTGTAGCTTTTTGTTCCAGTTCATGAAGTGCTTCTTCAAGTTTCTGACCAATTTTCAGGTTCGCAAGGTTTACAGCAAAGCCACACTGTATTCTCCCATCCTTGCCATCGAGATCCACATTTCCCGACAAAATATCTGGAAACTCGATTTCACCATAGACAACTGTACTTGGCGAAAACGTAAGGTCACCAAAGCTCTTTTCAAGTTCAACAATTGATTGCCCTACTGAGAGGTTCAATAATTCTTTTATAAAGCCGCTATATTCTTCACGGAGCTGGCGGATGCTGTCCTCGGACATTCCCTCTTCATATGCACCTATCATTTTCAGTGCAAGTATCTCATCTATTGCAAGGAGATAATCCCCTTGTATACTTCCGGAGAAGTGAATATAGGCAATCATTGAGTATTTTGTTGTGAATGCTGATTCCCTTAAGGATTCCTTCCATAGTGTAAACTGAACACCGATCATATCTTCAATGGATTTACAAACATTCTGAGCAAAAAGAATTGTATTTGCTTTTAGATATCCACCCTCAGAACTATCAAACATATTCCCTCCAAATTTTTATATAGTACATCTACCGGGCTAATTGTAATTCTTACAGACTACTTGTCCTGAATCCAAAGCGTATTTAACCCGGGAAGAACGCTTGCTCAGCCGAACTTTTGAATTGTACATTGTAATTAATATTTCCGGAATCACATGATTCTGTATATCAATAGACAGCTTTTCCATATCGTTTGTGAAAGCAAGTTCTTTTAATTGTGTAATGCTTTTCTCCAACTCAGCATTGGTTTTGATCGCATTCTTTAACTTTTGCAAATTTTCTTTTACAATCTCACGCCTGGCCGGTGCTAAATGTTGTAACCGATTAAGGAGGTTTTTATCATTAAGATTGAATCCAAGCTGTTCCTGATACTTAGTTATCTGCTTTTTGGTAATAGCCGCACACCCTGCAGCCTCGGTTAGTTTCTCATAATATTCAGGATCCACTCCACAATAAAGGAAAGTCAAAGCAGCCAGGGAACCAACGGAGTGAAGCTGCATCGATTCTATACTACTTATTTTCCCACCCACAACACAACCTCTATCATTATTTGCCAGCCCATAACCTTCGATAACAAACTTCCCCCCACAGAAAACATTAGAATTGTAAATATATTCCCTGACTGTCAGGGATCCCTTAATCCGCATATTACTGTTCTGAATAAATCCAACCTGAGCATCACCGTGTACCAACACCTTGGTACTTTCTCCGAAAATCCCTTTTTGAACCTGCAGATCTCCTTTACAGATTATTTCCACAAAATCTTCTACTCCACCCCTGATACTTAAATTACCACCACAGGATATTTTAAACCCAGCATTGACCATACCTGTTATCACTATGTCACGACTATATTTAAGGTTGCCTGTGTGCGAATCCACGTCACCAACGATAGTTAAGACTTCTGTGATCTTTGCGTGGTTAGGTCCAATGATCAGGATTCCTACTCTTGCAGCACAGTAGTAAATACTCTCATCCTCTTCCCGGGCATAAATATTCTCTCCATAATTAAAAGAAATATCATTTGCCTCAGGTACACGTATTGTATCTCCGAAAACATTTACCCCAGGTCTGGCAGGAACAATTTTGGTTTTGATTGCTATTACCGCATCTTTTTGGATTTCTTTAAACTTCCCGAAATTTTTATAGTCAATGCGTCCACTCTCATCTTCTTGAAAAGTGTATTCTGTGTTAACTGCATACATTAGGGTCGCATCTTTACCCTGAACTGGAGGTACTCCTTTGCGGATGAGCAATCTGCTGTAACGTTGCTTTGCCATACACTCTTTGATATCATCTTTAGTAAGATTTGATATTGTACTGCTGGCGAATTTGGAAGTTGAAGATGCCTTGGATCGGAATACTTTGTCAATAATGTGATCCAACCCGTACATTACAGGTATTATTCTAAAGTACATCTCCAAACAATCCTCGCTGACCATAAAAGGATCTACTATGTCAAGTTTGCCTGTTTTGGTGATAACAACATACCCACTTTTTCTGGCTATCAATTCGTATCTGTTCATTGTGTCTTTTCTTACAATACTTGACCCTGGATTAAAACATCTTTCTTTCTCTTCCAGGGTAACCTCAACACCAAAAACATCCTGTGACACAAGGCCCGGATCAACAGTCATGAATGTTTCTCCGGAAGCAACATATATCCCTTCCCCGACAGGTTCTCCTACCGCTTCCCGCTTGAGCACATCCCCTATTCTATACAGTTTCTTTTTAACCTCTTCTAACTCTTCCTTTTCAACCCAGCTTTCCTGATCACAAATACGAACCCTGCACTCTGGCGAAGGGGTTTTAGCAACAGTAATGTTAAGAACCGGCTGCCCGGATTCTTTTGCAGATTGAATTGCCGAAACAATATTACCCCACTTAACGCCCACTTTGATACCATATGCCCGAAGAACATTTTTTATTTCTTGTTCTGTGACATCTGGTGTTATGGCTCGAATTACAGCTATGGTATTGTTTTCAAGCGTTTGTAATCTGATATCTGCACTCATTAGTTACCTCAGATGTTATCAAGGATATTGCTAATGTCATCAAGAAGGTTTGGCGCATCCAAAACCATTTTGAATTGTGATAATGCCAGAGAAAGAACCGGAACAATACTATCTCCAACACTTGTCACCAAATCTTCATCTTTATCAAAATCCACAGAAAAAACAACTGTTCCAAGGCGCACCTCAGATTTAATCAGGGGAAATGACTTATAGATCCCTACTGTAAGGGGGCTGTTTGAAGCGGAAGCTTTTTTTAGAAACTCAGCTACACCTCTTCTATCACCCGTTTGTGAAAGTGAATATGTCTTATTATCAGCAAAACTGGTCTGTATATACACACATTTACTATTAACGACTTCGGATATAATATCACATGCAGCTACAATGAATTCCGGCATTTCACAACTTTCAACCAGCATATTCAAAAGAGCGTTTTGGGATTGAATCATTCTTGTGCGCTGTTTGACCTTTTGCTCAAGTTGCTCGTTCAATGAATTAAGCAACTCGTTTTTTTCACTTAAAGCGACAAGGAGCTGTTTGCGTTCGTCATTCTTGTTGAACAGGTCAACCGCATTGCGTATTGTTAACTTCATATCATTATCATTCCAGGGTTTGGAAATATATCTCCAAATTCCCCCTTCATTTATGGAGTCCATAATATCTGCAATATCAGCCTGACCCGACAACACAAGCCGAACTGCATCGGGACAGAGATCTATGGATTTTTTTAGAAACTCCACACCATTCATTACAGGCATACGCATATCGGAAACAATCACATGAACAGACTCTTCACTAAGTAACTCAATGGCTTCCGGACCGCTTGAAGCAAAATAAAGTTCCAGCTCTTCATCAAAGAACATGCGCCTTATAGCTGATAACACATTCTGCTCATCATCAACGAATAGAACCTTTCCAATCATGCCCCCCCCAAATACTCTGATCTGCTATGAGTGTGTCTAAAAGAAAATCATATTATACCATCATTATTACAGAAAATCCACTATATCTAAACTTTACTTGAACAACTCTCAATACACTCTTCTATTGTTCCTTTCAGCGAATCTTCATCAACACCAAGTATGGAATACACTTCCGGATGGATCTGCTTACTGAAACCTTCAATCTGCATCCAGGCACAAACATCAGCAACATGCATTAAACATTGTATACTTTGGGGAACGATCTGAACCGAACCAGGTTTATACCTGTAGAAGGCTGATTCCACCATGTATGCCGGAAGGCAACACCAGTCAAGTATATGTGCACCTAACTCAGTGTGAGTTATCCCGAACTGTTCAGATTCGAGATCAAATATCGGTTTTAAGGAATCCTCTTTTAATGAATCATTTATAGTCTTATATTTTTCAGAATTGTTATTGGCCATGATCATTCGCCCTATATCAATTAACAATGATGCAGTTGCATAATTATCGGGTATACGTGATGAGAGTAGTTTTTCATGAAGGGCATGCAGCATGTGATTGCTAAATAATGAATGTTGCCGTAAGAGTTGAAGATCAGTATTCTCTTTTCCAGACTTTTTTTGTGGGAAAAAATCCGAAACCAATATCACATCTCGAATTGATTCAATACCTAAGTATACCAATGCCTGATGAACAGTACCAATTTCAACTCCGTAGAAGGAGGAATTAACCATTGATAAAATTCTGGCAACATATTGTGGGTAACTCTCTAATAGCTGAGCTATCTCCTTTAAACTTTTTTCCTGTTGAACCATCTCCATGAAATTAGTATACAATGGAGGTAACTTGGGAAGTGAGATACTGGTTAAAGTGGTATTCCTGAGCTTTTTATACATCGAAAGTAATCTTTCAATAAGTAAGATCAGCTTTTCATTGTCCCAGGGCTTTAGTATGTAAAGTTTAGCAGCATCGTTAACTATAGTGCGCAGCACAACATCTTTTTCACTGTACGCGCTAAGAACAATGCGCACAATATCTGGGTATTTCTCTTTGATTTGAAGCAGTAACTGGTACCCATCTACAGGCTCCATTCTGATATCTGATACTACAATATCAACTTTTTCTTTCTCCAGAACAGAAAAAGCATCCTTTGCAGATTTGGCCAGGAACACCTCTAAATCAGTATACAAAAATGTCCGCTCAAGTGCATTAAGCACCATAGTCTCATCATCTACAAAAAGTATTTTGTTGCTCATGACAGTATTTCCTGATTTCGTGGAAGTTTGATGAGAAATGTAGTCCCTTTACCCTTTTCACTTTCGACCGAGAGTTCACCCTTATGTTTATTGACAATGATCTCATATGAGATGCTAAGTCCAAGCCCTGTACCGATTCCTACTTCTTTAGTCGTAAAAAAAGGATCGAATATTTTTTGACGAATCTCTTCAGGTATACCTGGGCCATCATCTACAATTTTGCAATAAACGAAAAGGTCATCTCTGTAAGTAGTGATATGAATGGTTCCTTTCTGTTCCCTTTTCATTTCCTTTATCGCCTGAGCGGCATTAACAATGATATTTAGGAAAACCTGATTCAATTCACTTATGTTGCACTCTATTGCTCCTACATCACCAAAATCGGTTACTATATCGGCATGATATTTAACTTCATTTCTCGATATTATTATCACAGTGCTAATACTCTCGTTAATATCAGCCTCTGTAAACTCACTCTGTTGCTCATCTCTTGAGAACTTTTTCAGGTTGTTTACAATTGTTGTTATTCTTGCCAACCCTTCAATATTTTCCATCAACAAGGCATCAACATCGGTTAGTATCATTTCGAGTTTGAGTTTTTTCTCCTGCTTAGCAATAAACGCTTTGGGGATGTCTCGGCGATACATTTCAAGAATTTCTTTAATTCTTGTAATGTACCCTTTGAGAGTTGTGCAGTTACTGGATACAAATCCGATTGGGTTATTTATCTCGTGAGCAATACCTGCTGATAGTCTACCTACAGAAGCCATCTTTTCATTATTCACCAGTTGCTCTTGTGTCTCTTTAATATTCTGAAGTGTTTCTCTAAGTCCTTTATTCTCTTCAAGCAAGGCCCGAATGTCAGTTTCACAATTATCCATTTTTAGTGCACCCCTTTTTTCTTAGAATCACACACTAATGTCTTACCCTATTGTCTATTTTAGCATAGTTTCTTTTTGGAGTCCACACTTATATTTATTAAAGCACTCATTTTTTTTCTTACAATATCAATTGCCAAAAATCAAAGGGCAAACTACAAGAGCGAAGAACCCAATATGCATGAACTGAAAAATGTGGAAAAAAATCGATTTGGCAGGAAGGGGTAAAAAGGGCGAGGACCAAATTAAGTCTTGTTATTGATATGCCTGAAACCGTCCGGGATTATATTATCAAACGCAAAAGATAACGTTCAATCAGACTGAGAAGAGATGCTACAAACAGTTGTAATTGGTTTTATTCTCCTGCCCCTAATACTATAATTGAGTGGATTATCCAATCCACTCAATTTATGGGGCACGATCAATCTAGTTGTTTATTCCAAAATTCTGTCAACACGTCCTAAGCGTTCGCTGTCCAAACCCCATCGAATTCTATTAGCCCTGTTTGCATTTAGAACTGATGTAATAGAGATTAGAGGTTCAAAACCGATATTTTCAAGTTCTTCCCCGTCTTCAAAAAATTGAAATATTTGTCCAGCCAACTGTGATCCCATATGCAAATAGTCTGGCTGAGTAACAAATACGCCCAGATTTGCACTTGTTTCAACAAACCTTTCAAGTGGGACCACAACCGGAATTCTTCTGGAAGCAATAGTTCTTATCCAAAAGTCCCTGAGAGTTGCAGCATTAAGGATAGCATTGTCAGCAAGCATCCACAGCACTTCAACACCATCTCTTCGCATTTGTCTCCAGCCCGCATTAAGACCTCGCAAGGCATCCCTTTCACTCAGTTCAGATCCGGAATTGTCACAATCCAAACAGTATGAAATAATCTCAATCTCTTCTCGTGCGAGCAATCGTTGGGACTCCATGATATCTTCCTGGAAATCCTTTCGATAAAAGACACCTACTTTTGAAAAATCCCTTTCTGAAATTATTCTGAAATTGGTGAAAGTTGTATACCCCGGAACCTCAAACCTGATACCAACAGTATTCTCCAGGTTTTTTGCAGTTTTTTCAACCTGTAGTGTCATCAAGACAAACTTAGGCATTTGAACAAATTTTTCATTTTCATTCTGAAAATGTTCAGCAAACCTTACAGCTTTTGCATCCATCAAAATTAAAGCACTTGGATCATATTTACTAGCAAGGTCGAACGCCTCTTCGGGTGATACTTTGTCTACATCAATTACTTCTATTTCATATTCACCCATCAATTCGTCTTCTATGCCTCTTAGGGCAAGCTTAAAGTTTTCAGATGAAGGCATAAGGGCTACAAAGCTAACACTCTCTGCCCAGCTATGAGCCCACAGTACAGTAATTATTATTATAAGCCGGGCTATCATTTGTCCCTCCACTGTTGTATGTCTAGTGTCTGAAATGTTTCACTACTCCCTGATCGCAATTTTGTAAGAACTTCCTGAGCTATTTCACCATTTTTGGATGCAATAACAGGAAGATTTGAAACTAATGCCGCAGATTCGACCACAGTAAAAAGGTCCAATCGAGTTTCAGTTTTAAGCAGAGCTAGTTCTGATTCAGAAACAACAATAATGTCTACGGCTTCCATACCAAGCAATGTAAGCAAATCCTCTCTCTTGTTAACCCTTCGAATTCTGCCAAATTCACTGCCAAATGTTTTGGTCAAAAAATCACTTATATTACGACGACCAAGGAAATCGAGTATTCCGACACGCAACTCAGGTATACTGTTAGTGTTTACATCTGAATCTTTGGCAATAACAAAAAACTTTTCACCAATTCTGTTATTTGACACACCCCTCAACAAGATTTTGTAATCGGTATTAAGTTCGATGAAGACTCCGGGTGCAATCACCGGGGCATTTGGATGTTCATCGATGAACTGCTGAAGGTCCCGAATTCTTCCAAATGCCCGTACATCCACATCACCAAGCAACGATATAAAGTCATCCTGAATTGTTTGTGGCGACTCGTCAGTGTTTAAATAAATCAGCAGTGGTGTTTGAGCATAACACAGTGACATACCTACAAGTAAATGTACCACCGATAAGTTGATAAGCATTTTCCTGTAAGCATTACCACATTTTTTAACAGTGAGTGTAGTTTTCAACTTACGCATAATATCCTATCTTGGTATAATTATAGTGAATGTTGAGCCATTTCCAACATGTGATTCGACTGTAATTTCTCCGCCAACTTTGTTCAGATTATTCTTTACAACATCCATCCCCACCCCTCTTCCCGATATGTGGGATATTTCTTCTTTTGTTGATAATCCCGGATGAAAGATGTATGCAATCTTTTCATCCTCTGACAAGGTTTGCGGATTATCACAAAGCCCCAGTGATGTTACTTTGTTCATTAATTTTTCTGTATCGATTCCTTTACCATTATCAGAAATTTTTATTTTAATATTATTTTCTGCAAATTCCACATTAAAAGTTACTGTACCAGGTCCCTTACCTTTCTCAGTTCTCTCTTCTATACTTTCAATACCATGGTCAACAGCATTACGAATGATGTGAAGAAGAGATTCTTCAACATTGTGAAAGACGTCTGGTGGAACTTCTAGGTCAGCTGGATTTACCACAAACTGAACCTCTTTACCCAATGCATGTGCTACTCGTTCTATAGTTTTTTTAAATTTGTTAACAACAGATTCAAGTGAACGGTAGTTTAAGGTTTCACAAAGGTTTGAAAGCTCACTAACCCGGCTGTCACTTGCGCTGTTTGCAAGTTTATCTGCAATGACAGAAATTTGTCTGATTTTATGCATCGGTACAGCTACCAGTTGTGTATCTTTCTTACCGTAGAGTAAAAGTATTTTCTCCTGAACCTGGTTGAGCCCATATGTAATTTCTTCAAGACCTTGTTTTAAATCAAGCAAGAGTTTATATCCATAAGCCCCGCCAGATGAGTTAAACAGCTTTTCAAGAATATTTTCTGCATTGTGAGCGATACGTGTAATACTATCAAATCCATAAGACCCGGCATTTCCTTTAATCGTGTGTAGATCCCTGTAGAGCAGGTTGAAATCCTCCCTGCTGAGTTTGACATCCACACCTTCTTCAGCACTTGTCGGATCACCGGATTTATCGAATATTTCATCAAGTTTATCTGTTAGAGTATTCGCTCTGTTACGTGCATCTTCCATAAAGTCGTTAATTTCATCCTGAGGATTATTTGCAATACCTAAGATAGTCTTCATTTCTGCTTCATGGCGAACACGTTCCTGGTTCATCCTTTCCTCTATACGGCGATTTTCCGTCAGGTCAATCGCAAGAACCATTATCTTACTCAAATTATTGTTTTTGTCAAATATTTTTTGATAATGAACTTTTATAAATCTTGTATCATCTTCTTCAGATGATTTCAACTCCAGCTCCTGAACAGGAGAAAGGCGAACGAGCTTGTTCCATCTTTGTGTCTGGTGACGCTGCTTAACCAATTGAACCCACTCATTGAATAAACGTTTCTGCTCAGCATCAAGACGAAATATGTTCTCCAAAGTACAGGATGCAATATCGTCTACCATGAGTATTCTGTTAGCACTGAGAGAATACTCTTCATTTACAGTACCATCCAAATTAAATGTAAACAATCCCTGCTCAATATTGTTCATTATATCCCTGACCTGCTGCATCTTCTCGTCAACAAGATCCTGCAGACCCTCTGTAAACTTTTTTATCGTGCGCCTCATAGAGTCAAATGTTTCAGCCAATTCACCTACTTCATCATTGCTTTCTGGTTTGATTTTTATGCTGTAGTTACCCTCAGAAATTGTCTTAGCACTTGCTGCAAGACTGTGTATTGGCCTGGTGATCTTAACAGCGTTTTTCTTGGAAGCAATATATCCGGAATAGATGGCCATACCGGCAAGCGATGTTAGTGCAAACAAGATAAGCATTGTGAATCTGCGGCTTGATCTTTTAGCTTCCTCCAGTGATCTTCTCATATTTGCAGTACTTAAGCCATACCGAATGAACCCTAAGGGTTCATCAAATATCATAACAGGAGAGGCGAACTCAATAATTTCTTCCCCATCTTCGGATATAAGCCGCTTATACGAATCAATTTCCAGCATAGATGCCCATATTGACATAGTATCGTCCAGGATACCCGGCCCATCAATTTCCCCTGATTCATTATTTGCGTTTGCGTATACCCAGGGACGTGAATCAATATCCATATATATACCGTAACTTATATCTTCATCATCTTTAACCGTATAGGAAACAAGAGATCTTACCTCTGTAATCGCATTATCATCGGCCATCCCCCTCATAGCAATAGAGTTGTTGATTACCAGAGTTTTCCCTTTAGCCATTAGAGAGTTAATGATATTGGTTTCAGTAAGCTCAAGATTCTTTCTTGCAGTGTAGAGATTGATTACCAGCACAACAGATATCACGATCATAAATATTATTGAGATTATGAAAGTTGAACTTTTCACTAATTTGGATTCAATACTTACAAATTTCATGAGTTTTCCTTATCTGAGTTGCCGTTGTAACATATTGTGCATTCTTTTCCATACATAAATATCTTATAATCAGTTACAAATAGAGTCAATGTTTAGTTTATACTTTTCATGAAAAACAGAAATTTTACCCATTTTTTTTTCATGTACGCACCTCTGACTACATTATGTATATAGTGCCATTTCCTGACTTTATTAATCAAACAACCCAAAGGTTAAACAGGAAACATTTTTTGTAGCTCCAAAGCAGTGAACTCAGATGAAAACAAAGGGACTGATGGAGGTCGCGGGCCGAACAGAATTTCCAGATGATCGCTACAATAATGAATATTTCCACTGTATATAAAGCCTCAAACCCATCTTCTGAGTCGATGGGCGTCAATCTCGTTTGATTTGTGCATATTGTCATGTGAGAAAGTGTGTGCTTTTGAAAAATCTCAGGAGATTAAAAGATTGTGAATAAAAAAAGGTTCTGCGTGTTTTCTTTAAAAATCGCACAAACAGTTCAATAACAGTTTTCCGTTTTATTTCTACTTGTAAGATAATTATAAATAGTGTAGAATTAATATGTACCTGTTCAATTATTTTTTACAAGGTTAAGTCATGTCTAAAGAAAAAAGAAAGCTTCAGAGGAAAAATTTAGTATACTACCTGAAAGTCAATGACAAAAGATCAGGAGATTTACTTGGTTATCTGGTCGATATTACCAGAGAAGGAATAATGGTTGTTCAAGACACACCCTTTTTGGAAAAAACCATTTTCGATATAGAGCTTGAGCTTCCGGCAGATTTCGCTGGTCCCAGGACAATAAGTGTAAAAGTAGAAACTCTTTGGTGCAAAAGAGATATCAATCCTGATTTTTATGCCGCTGGCTTCAGATTGTTGGATGTGTCTCAGTTCAACCAGGCAGTAATTGACCAATTGTCTGACACATTCGGTCTGCAACCCTGATTTAGCTGTATTTCAGCTATTTTTATCTCATAGCAAGCATTGGCAGATGGTTTTAAGAACAGCATTGCACATTAGAAGTAGAACTAACAGGGGATGACCGCTAAAGACAGTAACAATTCAGATCTAAAGAACAGAATGGCTGATTTAAAACGATCAGCTATTCCTTATATAAGATAAGTTGTACGTCTGAAAACATCCCCAATATACCCCGAGCTTCAACTAAGTCCACATCTACACCTACAAGAAGTACTGTCGCATTTCGGTTTTTATCCTGCAGTAAGTATCTCCTGCTATTCCTCGTTTGCACTTCTGACTATAAGTGTTAAGATCTGTTAGCTTACTCAATTGCTAACCAGAGGCCAAGTCCAGGTTTTCCGGTTAGCAGTTTGTAATTTGGTGTCACACTCAGAACCTTGTTATACAATGGATCCATTTTTGCAGTATATAATTTAACTGGTCTTGATTTCCAAGACAAATTTACCTTTTTAGCCCATAAGTCGCATTCAAAATGAACAAATTAACCGAACACCAAATCAGATCTGCTGTTCACCCCGATCTTCCTTCAAGGTACGGTATTGCCGTTTTTGGCGGTTTGCTGTTTTTGTTTGCAATTATTGTTTTTTTAACAATTGATCAAGCCACAGAAGTTTTCTCTATTCTACTTATTACTTTTCTTCTGCATTTTGTTTTTACCCGCACATTAAAAGCAAGTCTTTTTGCCAATTCTGTTCAGGTATCAGATATTAATTTCCCCGAAATAAAAAAGATAACAGAGGAGATAAAGGAAGCATTTTCCTGTAGTGAGGAGTTTGAGATTTTTATTTTGAATGGCACCGGTTTTAACACGGTATACCACAAATTCCTTCGCTCCAATATACTTATACTTGGTTCCGATATGGTTGTGGATATGCTAAAAACAGAAAACAGGTCTCAGCTTATCTGGGCTATCTCGAGGTTTGTCGGTGCATTAACATCTAAGCAGCTTGGCCCGGTTTATTTGAATGCTCTGCTGCAAAGTGTTAATCAATTTGCCCTTTTCAACCTTATTACAGCTCCCTACGAACGTGCAACCCAACTTACGGGGGATAATCTTGGAATGCTCGCTACCGGAGATATAGAACAGATTCTGGGTGTGTTCAATAAATTTCTGGTTGGTACTGACTTATCAGAAAAGGTAAATATCACCGGGTTGATTAGCCAAAAAAAAGAACTTCAGAACAGTTTCTTTTCATTTTTGGCAAGAGCCGGGTCGACTCACCCTCATCTCATTGACAGACATCTCAACATTCTGGCATTCGCAAGGATTGCCTATCCCGAAGAGTTTGAAAAATTCATCTCTAAATACGAGCGATCTTTTACTTTAGAAATAGGAAGAGTACTGCCCAGGTACAGATAATAGTCAGATAGAGAAGAAAAAAGCAAATCAGTGGCCAACAAACCGAATCCTATGTTTGCGATTCAGATTTATCTCTGGTACGTTTTCTGTTAAGAAGAGGATGAACATACCAAAGCAAAAATGCCATTACTCCAGATGTAATTGCAAAGACCACCCCCAACAAAGTGTTATTAAACATAAAACGAATAATTACAAACACCGCGCAACTTATTGACAACCCCAGCAACAACAACCCCACCAATGTAGATTTCACACCAAAACTTAGTCTCCCTTTGCGATCCCGGCGCCCAGCCAGGCGATGGTAAGCTGCAGGAGCCAGAAACAGAATTGTTGCAGCCGCAACCGACAGCAGCGATATCGTAAAAACTAACTGGCCCCAAAAATCGACAAGATGAAAGCGGGCAGCAAAGGGTGCTGTAAGCAGGAAGGCAAATAAAACCTGCGCACCTGGAATAATAGTCCTAAGTTCCTCAAGTAACTCCCTGTAACGCTGACGCTCCTCTGCTTTTTTTTCATAATCCATACATTATCCATCATTTTGTGATCGGTATGGGAACAGAACAATGCTTTTATCCGGATTAAATACTACATAAAGCATGCCACAGTTAATGGGTTCCATCAAATTTTGTCGGGTTTTGATATTCAGACACCAAATAAGCTGCAACATCCCACTGATCCAACATGCCTGCCCCCTGCTTGCGAATCATAAAGCTCATACAAACACATCATACAAACACATCATACAAACACATCATACAAACACATCATACAAACACATCATACAAACACATCATACAAACACATCATACAAACACATCATACAAACACATCATACAAACACATCATACAAACACATCATACAAACACATCATACAAACACATCATACAAACACATCATACAAACACATCATACAAACACATCATACAAACGCATCATACAAACGCATCATACAAACGCATCATACAAATAAATCAACCCAATAATGATATAAATAAAACCGGATACATACATTACCCAGGAGATTACTCTTCCGGGCCTAAGCTCAGCAGGCAAATTTTTTACATTTACATATTGTGTAAGGAGTACAATAACTGGCATATGAATCGCGGCTATGATTCCTCCGAATGATAAAAGCGCCACAGGTTCACGCACAATAAGAAAGACTACAAGTGGTATTAGAGCAGTAACTGTTGAAGCATAGAAATTCTTCAGATAAAGCCTGTTATTGACGAAGTTTATTAACCACGAATCAGAGGTTCCTTTTTTTAAGTCTGATGGCAACAGAATCAGTGTGGCATCGGCAAATGACCTTCCCCAGCCGTCCTGATTTGAGAGGATGGTACCGAAAAGGGCAATAAAAATTCCTACTATTAAAAGCCAAAACCCAGCTCTTCCCCACACTGCTTCAAGAAGAGTTGTGAGATCTCTTGCGACCTCTATCCCCTCGGGAATAATCCCCCTCGGAAGAAGAAGTTCAGTTCCAAGAACCAGAAACGCCAGAGTTACAATTCCAGCTGCTATAACCGCAATCGCAGAAGAAGTACTCATTATATGATTCCAGATCCGAAGTCTTCTCCTGATTTCTTCACTGGATATATCGGTTTGATTTTTCTGCGTTGCGCTCTCTCCGGTCACTTTCCCTCCATACCCTTTCTCTGCAACCCAATAGGAATACCACAGAATACCTGCGGCACCCGCAAGCATAAACCCAATCCAGGGCAAAAGAAAATAGAAATCAAAGTCTGGGGGAATATTAGGGATGAGACCAGCAACCGGTTCGGCCGAAGATGGAAAAACAACTACAGCAGTTACAACGGTTACCAACACCAAAACGGCTGCAAGCAAAGAGGCAATCTTTTCCACACCCTTATACTTGCCAAGCAGGACAAGAATTATTGAAACGATAATCATGGCCGTTCCATAAAACCAATGAGCCCCGGGCAAGGCAATCATCAGCGCACTTCCTATAAGGGATGCAATTCCGGAAACGGTAAATACTGCGGCAAAGAACTGCGGTATAATTATGAACCACACCGCCCACCCTCTGGGCCCGGGAATCGTACTGTACCCATCAAGAATAGTTCGCCCGGTAACCACGGTAAAACGACCGATCTCACGAATCCATACCCATTGAAAAAAAATTACCACAAACACCACCCAGGCCAGACTATACCCATATCGTCCACCTACCCTGGGAGTAAATAAAACCGAACCGGACCCCACAGATGACACCATCCAGAGAAGCCCCGGACCATACCAGGAGAAACGTTGAAAAAAACCTCCGGGAGGTTGTGGGGAATATTCCCGTTCATTTTGCATTGCTAAAATACTCCTGAACAGTATTTTTGTTTAAGTCAGTCACCACCTACAGAAAAGCTAATGTCAATAATCTGAATTTTTGGCCGGAAAAACTGATTCCAATTTATTGTAAAGCCATGCAAACACCGCCCCGCCAAAGAAACCATCTGCAAGTCCCCATAAAAGTCCTAAAACACTTCCCTTGGGGGTAAGGCGGTAACCCCGATATACACGCCCAATAAAAGACTTTTTATACCACTTTGTCCCTTCAAAAAATATGACCCACCATGTTAAGAAGAAAATTCCAAAACCAACCAACAAACTCCACGTAATAGCCATTGCCTTTACACCAAGTTTCATCTTTAACCCCTCTCCATTTATCATACTTGTTAATTGACTTTTTGTACTCTCAGGAATTGTTATATGCTGCTGAAATTAAACCCTGTAGGTGCCAGAACTTCTCCTGTATAATACCGTGAATCAGTTGAAGCCAGAAATACAAAACTTGGGGCAAGTTCAGCAGGTTGTGCCGGACGCTTCCAAAACGTATTTGCACCAAATCCCCCTACAAACTGCTCATCCCGTGTAGCAGGTATCAAGGGAGTCCAAACCGGTCCGGGAGCAATACAGTTAACCCGTATTCCTTTATCAGCCAATAACTGGGACATTGATTGAGTGAAATTATGGATTGCGGCTTTGGTACAGGAATAATCAATCAGCTGAGGATGCCCCATCATGGCAACAACAGAACCAACATTGATTATACAATCCCCGGCGTTCATGTGTTTCAGAGACTCCTGAGTTGTCCAGAAAAAGGACATGATATTGGTACGAAATGTCTGATCCAGCTGCTCAGGAGAGATTTCCATGAAATTCTGAGACTCCATGTGAAACGCTGCGTTATTAACCAAAATATTGAGTGTGCCAAACTTATTTACCGTGCGCTCAACCAAATCACGGCAATAATGACTGTCCCTGATATCACCACTCAGGGCCAACCCCTGACTACCCGATTTTTCTATCCAATACAAGGTCTCTTCAGCATCCTTGTGTTCGTTTAGATATGAGATCACCACATCTGCACCCTCCCTGGCAAATGCGATTGCTGCCGCCCGGCCTATTCCACTGTCCCCACCGGTTATCAAAGCTACTTTCCCCTGTAATTTTGATCCTCCAACATAACTCTGCTCTCCATGATCCGCTTGGGGATGCATGTTTTCATCTGTCCCGGGCCACTCCTGTATCTGCTCCGGTGGCCCTTCTCTAAGCAACTCATTTTCGACAAAGGGATTGAAATCAACATTCAATCCATGGTGCATCTGTTCCGGCATATGAGACTCCCTTTTTGATGATGACAGTATGAATCAAAAACGAAAACCATGTAAGCGCTTGCAAAATATGATCCAAGCCCAGACTGATTGGTGGCACCGAAATTGCCCCTATGAAAGCAGCATCGCCAAAGATATGATTTTCACTTTCCCATACATGAAAAGAATTTTCCATTTTGGGAAGAAAATCCATCTGCCCTTTTTTCTAATTCAGATTTTCTCTGGCACACCACAGTCTTTATAAATTTCTTCACTTCGACTCAACAAAACGGAAGAAAAATGACTTATCCGAACAAAAAAAACTGCCCGGTTATGTTTACCATCGGGTACAAGGGGTGGGACCTCATTCGGGGAAAATATCTGGAGATTTTGGATTCGACCGAAAAATCAAACGGGTTTAACCTGCCCTTTTTTTGTAGACATCAGAATTCATAAAAGTGCACGGGCGGGTGGTTTCAGCGGACGCGCATTTGAGAATCTGGTAGGCTCCACTCCCCATGGCTGATGTTTTTGAACACTACAGTTTTTACGCCCTGAGAGCTAAAATTTACCTCATGCAAACAGGACGCCACTTTTTCCTTCAGAAATATCATTTCCTCGCGTCCTGTTTTGTTCCAGTCCATCCAAGGATCAAAAATATATCCCCAAACAGAAAGGGGGAAATAGTTAAAAAAAACAGATCAATTACATTGTATTTGCAGTGATACCCGGCAACCGCCCAAAACCCTTCTTACTCTTTCTATTTTGAGACATTTTCACTTTTCCCCCACTTCATTCACTTTTTTTCACTTTTTCTCCCCATATTTCTTTTAACCCCAAAGGAAGAATCCTTCTCACATGATCTATCTCTTCATCCGGTAGCATTGAACGAATTGCCTGAAAAACTGCGATTGTAGCCTTGTGGGCAGTTTCAGGGGGTACATTTGCCTCCTCGCTCACACGGGATATAAACTGAGAGGCATCGATGTCAAGAACGGGACGATGTCCATAATCCTCTTCAATAGCGATGCGGGGTTGAGCACTAAGGGAAGCGATTTCAGAGGGAAGAAGATCGGTTATGCGACTTGCATCCAGAGGAGGCAGTCGTTTTCTGAAGTTAAGCAGTACGGAATGAGCTACTCTTCTTTTCTCTTTTTCACTATTTGCATCCCATAATTGATCAAATTTTTCCCAAAAAGGTTGTGCTGAAGCTCTCATCCCCACTCTCCTGAAAGGTTACACTGTTTTTGGAATAGCTATTGCACCTTAATATCTGAGAACGTACAGTGGTCATACATCAACAGAATGCAAACACAGGACCAGGATCAATCTCAAGCCCCGGGCTTTCCATAAAAGCACTAAACTGTTAAAGGAAAAACACACTATGTTTGGACGCAAGATACCTCTCTTTAAGCTGATGGGCTTTAAGGTAAGCGTTGACCTGAGCTGGTTTATTTTGTTTTTACTTATAGTATGGTCTCTGGCTGTTGGGCTGTTTCCGTTCTATCTGCCCGATCTAGAGACTTCAACTTACTGGTGGATGGGGATATGGGGGGCTTTTGGTCTTTTTGTCTCAATTGTTCTGCATGAATTTATGCACTCCTTTGTAGCGAGGCGGTTTGGCTTACCGATCAAGGGAATCACTCTCTTTGTTTTCGGTGGTGTGGCTGAAATGGATGATGAGCCACCCAGCGCAAAAGCTGAATTTTTCATGGCAATCGCAGGCCCGCTCACAAGTTTGGCTCTTGGGGGAATTTTCTATCTGGGTTTTGCCTTGGGTGTGCAGGCAAACTGGTCAGTTCCCCTTATTGGGATTCTTGGCTATCTTGCATTTATAAATATCATCCTTGCAATATTTAACATGCTTCCTGCATTTCCCCTCGATGGGGGCAGAGTTTTGCGCTCCATTTTATGGTATTTCAAAGGCAATATCACCTGGGCCACACGTACAAGCTCACGAATCGGGGCAGCATTCGCAGGACTGCTCATTGCCTTTGGGGTGTTATTTATTTTTGCAGGTAATTTTGTCGGTGGGTTCTGGTGGGTATTGATCGGATTTTTTCTCTGGGGTGCGGCAAATGCCTCCTACCAGCAACTTATGATAAAGCAGCTAATGCAGGGGGAACAGGTCCGCCGTTTCATGAAAAAGGATCCGGTCACCGTGACTTCAGATCTCAGAGTTGACACACTGGTCAATGATTACATCTACCGTTATCACTACAAGATGTTCCCGGTTGTTCAGGATGGGCATCTAAGCAGCTGCATTTCGACAAAAGAGATAAAAAACATCCCACGCGAGGAGTGGGAAAAGTACACAGTCGGTGAGGTGGCTACGGTCTGCTCAAAGGATAACGTGGTTTCTCCCGATGAAGATGTGGTCAAGGCTCTTAATACCATGAACCGCACAGGAAACAGCCGGCTTATTGTCATCGATTCTCAGGGCAACCTTGAGGGTGTGGTTACCTTAAAGGACCTGATGGATTTCTTATCCATGAAACTGGATCTTGAGGGGAAATAATTGTAGCAACCAAAAAGGGCATCGTCATTAAGAATAGCCCTTGAAATCAGTTTTAAAAACTCTGAATCTGAGAGAAATTCTATTCAACCAACCCAAGAATCGCAGGAAGCAGCTGTTTTTTACGGCTGACAATGCGGGTAGCTTCAAGTGTTCCGTCTATAGCTCGTGTGTAGGGCAAGTCATTGAGTACCTCAGTCTGCCCCGCACAAACCAGTTTACTCACCGCTCTCACGATATCTGTAACCATCAACACTACAAAATCAAAACCCCTGATTTTACACTGATTATCCAGCTCTTGCTTTATCTCCTCCAACCTGGATCCCAGTTCAACCAAACTACCCACCTCAACCTGAGCGATGCCGAATTTTATTCCACCGGCACTGTATTCCTTAAGATCAGCACTGACGATATCCTCTATGCTCAGGGCTGAGAGACCCGAACCGACAGAAAGCAGAGCTTCACCAAATTCGCGGTAATTACCATATGGTATCCAATCCGAACCAAACACCATTTCAGAAAGCATTTCAGATGCTTTTTGATCGCGTGGAGTTGTGGTTGGAGAGGAATGAATCAATGTGTCGGATAAAATTCCGGCGAGAAGCACCGCAGCAACAGGTCTGGGTGGTTCAAGACCGGCAGAAATAATTCGCTCGCTTACCAGAGTGGAAGTACTGCCGACAGTATCGATCGTAAAAGGGATAGGTGTCTTTGTAATCTGACTTCCAAGTCTGTGGTGATCGATCACTTCCACAATATCCGCCTCTTCAATGGCACGAATCGATTGTGTGGTTTCATTGTGATCAACAAGTACAAGCTGCATCCGGGGAGGGTTGAGTATATCAGGAGAACGGCACACCCCAAAATAGGTCCCATCTTCATTGACCACCAGAAAATCATTGCGCTCTGTTCTTGTTGCCTTACGCCGTCCGTCACGCACCCGCATCGAGACGCTGAACTTTGGTACATCTCTGTCCATGGCATCCCGGCTTGGGGCAGATAGCAAACGTGCCACCGACACACTCTCCAAATCCACAAGGTGCTCGATTTGCTGTGAGATAAAGTTAAACACACTATCACCGGTGACTATTCCCACAGGAGTATTGTCTGACTGAACTATAGGAACTCCGATGGAATTTTTAACAGATGCTGACCAGGCTTCCCGCAAAGGGCGATCCGGCGCGACAGGTGGCAAACACCTGGCAATACGCTCAAATCTGGGAGAGGCATCGGTTAGAAATTTCGGAGCCTCCAGACCAATAAGATCCAGAAGCCATGAGGTCTGTGCGGCAATGGCTCCGGGGCGGGCCGCAATCGCATTCTTTCCGTCACGTTCCCGCAAAAGCCATGCATAACCAATAGCAGATGCGATAGAATCGGTATCGGGATTTAGATGCCCCAGTACATGAACAGGGGTAATGGAGAGATCATTATCAATATCAGTTTTATCGATCAGAGATTTTTTCTTTTCTGCAGTATTCTGAGCAACAACATTAGCCATATCTTCTCTCCTTAAGCGGATTATCGCGATCTGCTGTTTTTACAAATTATTGAACCTTTTGTTGTCGGGATATTTTAATATAAGTGCTTACAAAGAGATAACAGAAGAAGTATTTGTATGAAGTGAAAAAAGATCACTTCAGGTTAAATTCCACTCGCTTTTGGCATTTAAGTTGCACCAAAAACAGTTCCGGCAATTAGTTGCCCAGATGGATAGCAGATCGAACTTCAAGCAGTTTTGAGGTAAAGCAAATTATGGCAGAAAATGAAAAGATCAAAATTCTTGAAAAAGGAAACATCTACTTCTTTTACCGTCCTAAAGTCGGAGTTGAACACCCTGAGGGGGAATCCCAAATCCAGAGATTCTACCTTGTGCTCAGCCCCGAAGGCAGTAGTCGGTTTCGCCTCGCAATTATGGGAAAAAAAGAGTTGCCGGATCCAGAAATTTCAGGTAAACAAAGATACTGGGGACATATTTCCACCGTTAAAAATTCGCCCAAAGCGATTCGTGAAGAACTTGGCCCGGAAAAATATGAAACAAAAACCAGAGGAGAGCGGTATATCGAAGCCGCCCGCCCGGCAGGTGAAGGTGTCTACAAGATTATATCTCACGGCAGGCATACACATCTGGCATATGTACTTGAGTTGCCCCAAAAACCATCTAACGTTCAGGAAGAATTGAATATAGAGAGTGAAGCAAGTTACATCATCTCGGTTAAAAATCCATCAAAACCCTCCCCTCCCGGTGTTGGGCTCTCAAAGGGAGAGGCACAGTTTCCCAAAAACCTTACAGAGGAATTCAGAGGCCGAAGATTTTCAGAAACAGATCCACCCGGTTTTCTCGACTACCAGGGGGCAGAATTTGTCCTGATTTCAGCATCTGAGGATATAAAACAGGAGCTTGGAACTGAAATTGAAAAGGAAAATGAAACCGAAAATAAGGCCGATATTTTCACTGATCTCAGACTCAATAAGAAAAAACACCCGGTCAAACCTCTTTTTGAAGGAGAATGGGAATAACCCAGAATCACTCTTTCCCTATAACCGCAGGGTGAATTCCAGATTACAGGTAAACCATTTCTCATCTGTTATCTGCTTCTCCATTTAACCGCGTACTGATTTCCAAATTTATGGATAAATTTGTCCAAAAGAGTAAGCTTTGCAGGCTCAGGTACAGGGGAACGACTTTGAAATTTCTTCCCAAAATCGAAATGGTAATTAAGTAAGCTGGAGAAATCGCGGGGGAAGGTCTTTTCGTTCACTCCAATGAAAACGCCACGTTTGCTGGCACGGCTGAGTAAATGTCGCCATTCTTCAATCGGAGTCAACCCGATTGCATCCACTCCAAAGGAAAGAAGCATAACCCCAATCTCATCCACCCGGTGTTGCGGATTATCAAGATATGAAGAGAGTTTCTGATAAAACGGATCACTGGGGAAAAGTACCCAATAAGGTATAGATCCAGTTAAAACAGTCCACCATGGCTCCAGCAACGCAAACGACTCAGCAACAAGTCGCTTTGACTCAATACCTCTTTGTTTATACCAGTACCTGTAAAGGTCTGCGACAAATGGACTCAGATCCATCGGTTCGTTGATTACAATTCTTTTTACCTTATACCCTCTGCGTTTTGCGAACTGATGGATGTCATCGCCAAGTTCGGAAGAGAATCCCCATTCTGCTTCACAGGTAGTAATATTGGGTGTTGGCGGGTCCCAGTGATCTCGCTTGTGACTGTACTTTTGAATAAACTTCCTGACTCGTTCTCCCCCATTGAAATATTCGTCAACTCCGGCACCTCCCAACCCACCGAACTGAAAGTAGTGGCGCTCGCCGATTTGTGTTTGAGGCCAGGTTGTGGTGCAATCTGTTATAAATATTGTACCACCAGGCTCAAGACAATCTGAAATAAATTTTTCGTAAGCAGCTCCAAGCCTGAGCTTTTTGACCCGGAAATATGCCATTGTTTTGCTCATCAACATATCGTTCACCGGATCGATCATGTGATGGAGTTCGAGATGGGGATTGGACTTTGTGAAAACCTTTCCCCACTTGCGACTCCATTCAAATTCCGATTGTATACAGTGGTTGTCGAAATGGAATCTATGTACCGGAAGGAGCGAAGTTTGTGAGAGCCATGGTATACCAAACATAGAATACAGATGTACGGCAGCCCCGTTTGAGGATCCAATGGCGATAGCGGGAAAACATCTCTTCTCATATCTTGAAGTGACATACGCGGATATATGATCATCAATATTGGAAGAAAGGTTTTTGGGTGAGAATGTTTCCTGAACAGGTGCAATAGAATATAAAAATTCACTCAGCTGGCGCGGAAGTTGGCTCAGTATGCCAAGTAAAGCAGATATGACTATACCAACCCGCCTTGGCTGCATTTCAAGGTTGTAAAACTCTTTTCCTTTGAGGTAATTAGCAACCGCTCTCACCATCACAGAACTTGAATCGAAATTTGCTATATAATTTTCTGCTTTCATTTCCATCCCTTGAAGATAACAATGTTTATTCGCTTCATTTTTGCCATTACCCTCAAGACGTCTGATTTCTATTGCCTACTCGTTTCAGTAAGGTTTGGTTTTTAAATCCTGCATCTGTTTTCTCCACCGTATTTCTTCTTGCAAAAATCTCTTATGAACAGATTCCAACCTTTCGGGATCGACAAACCCAATCATTCTGCAGTATTCTGGTTCTTCCCTCTTTATATGCATTTCTATCAGTTCATGAAAAGTTTTGATTCCTGCAAGCCAGTTATAAGCCCGTTTGGATCTGTCGGAAAGTTCGTCATTGAATTTTTTGATAATTGAATGCTGATGTATGTAGTAAAGAATTTTCTCACGCAATTCTTCCCTGTTTGCCATAAGTGGGAAAAGTACCGTTTCCTCTGCATGCAAATGTGGAAACAGTACATCTTTTAGCTTTGCATATTCTAATTCCCGCTGCCTCCAGTCGCCGGAAGATTCCAAACTTTGCAGTTTGAAAAGGTATAAACGTATTGTTTTATGCTCATCTTTGATATCGTCAATGAATTCACCCATAATCACCCCCAGTAAAACAGATTCTGCTCTACATGTGTAGCATTCAAATATTATACCCTAAACAGGTGACGCTCTTATTATGAAGTCCAAAAAAATCGTTTACCATATACTCTCAGCAAACACCATTAACTGAGCGGTTTAATTCTTGACAAGCAAAGGGTAGATCGCAACATCTCCTCCCCTTCTGTTCCCATGCGGTAACTATTGCAAAAAAAAGTGGTAAATCGCCATGCAGAATATGACCGCTATGGAATCAACTTATGTAAACACTTACTATTCTTAAGAGTAAAAGCAAATGATCGATCCGAAAACATCTGTTGTGGGTGATAAGCATGAGATACTTGAAATTCTCATCCGTTTTGAAGATGCGGTGCTTATGATAACACCTCTGAAATTATGAATCTTTTGAATTCAAAATATATGGAATCAACATGATTACCTGCTCGAAGGTGAAACAGATGTATTTTTGAAAGGACCATTCTGCGAAACTGAACTTCGGGGAACTGAATAAATGGTTTCTACTTGTTATAATTCTGGTGAAATTACTGCAATGGAAATTGTTGCAATTGAAAAGGCAGCAGCGGCTGAGAAATGAGCAAGGTTTTTTATGCCAGACAAACCCGTCAAATCTGCTCACACCCTCCTCAACTTATGGAGTGGCGGGTTTTTAGAAATCAAAAAAACACCCCCCCTGTTTATCCAACCCTAAACCCCTTCATTGTCGGAGCTTTCCAGTTTTCTGACAGCAATAAAAACAGCCCCCAAAAGCCCACAAACCATCAGCACCAGTGAAACTTTCATTATTACCTTAGGATCAAAAGCCTGTTGCGCCGCATCCTTTTCAATGGCAACTGTTACCGGTTCTCCCAGTACCCATCTCTGCACAGTTCTGTCAGAAATATGGGACAGCACCGAAGAGACATCATATTTTGGGGCTCGGGCGTTTTTAGATCCGTATACAAGATCTAAACTTTTTTCTTCGTTCACAAAGAAAACAAGTTCATAGACCTGAGCTTCACCTGTAGCCGATTCTATTCTCAGCGGCGGATTATCAAAATTTTGTATTCTGAGGAGATATCTTCTGTATCTTCGGGCAGCCCCTAAATTAACTCCCAGTCTGCTCCTCCTGAATCCATCAATATTAACATTATATATTTCACCATTTGTAATCACAGACCAGTCTGAATTTTCAGACGTGTCATTTGTACCAAGTAAAGTATATTTTCTTCTGAAATTTCCATCTTTGAATTTCAGATGTATATTCCGGAGTGGTTCCCTGTACGACTCAAAAAGAAGCTCTGAAATTCCATTTTCGTGTTCCTCCGAAAGCAACGCAAGTGCTACCGGTCTAATTTTGGGAATACGCCTGTTGATTTCAGGGACACTGGCTCCGAAGACAATTTTATCAACCCTGAAAAGCTGCTGATGTTGTGTAAATGATTCAAACATTTTTACAACTGTGTCCCTGTGTGATTCAGAAAGGATTTTGGAAAAGGGTGAACGCTTTGGTTCGGATATATTGTTAATTACTATTTTGAAATAATAATAATTGGCTGCTTCAAAACTGATTTCGGTACTTCTCATATCAACATAACGACTGTAATCGAATATGGCCTTATTTTCGACAACAGGTTGCCATGAAACACTATCATTGCTTCCCCATACAGAGATCTCTTTTTCAAAATTTTTGTTCGGGGATAGGATTTTAATTTGTTCGGGGGAGAAATCACCGGAAGATTTTCTGTAAATAAACTCGACTTGGTTATCCCGCAGTTCCCTGAAGCTTATTAGTTCGGGTGTCAACTCCCTTAGCACCTTTACCGTATCTACTCCATGAACTCTAACCATACTATAGGGCACTTCATTATGATCTTTATCCAAAATGCGGATATCGGAATAATTTGCATTTGTGGCCAGATACATAAGAGAGTCGACAACTATGGCTCCAAGTTGTGCATCATTGCATTCACCAGGTTTGATTACCCTTTTGATTGAGTACGTCTGCAATTCCGCGTAATGGCTAAAAAGCACGCCACTCGTAAGCAACAGCATTATCATTTTTTTCACTCGGCTTTTTCCTTTGAAATAAAGAGGTTGTCTGATTTCAGATATGCAAATGCACCCGCTATAAGAAGTACTCCAACAATCATAAATGCTATTATTCTGTAAATAGCATCCATTCCTGAAAGATCAGACAAAAAGACCTTAACTGCTACTGTAGTGAAAAGTATCAACCCTGCATAACGCCAGTTTTTACTTTTCTTTACGAGCCCATAGGCAAGAAACAAAATAGCATAAATTCCCCACAGTACTGATATTGAACCAGCTCTGAACTGAGGTATCATTCTAAAAAACAATGTATTTGTTTCGAAAGTCGAATATATAATCAATAGAATAACAGCCAATGCCACCAACAGTCCCTCACACATTATACCATCCGTTTTTACTTTTCTGAATGTTCTTGCGATAAGATTAAGATAAAGCGAAATCAATCCAAAACCCGCAAAACGATGCAGGAAACCAAATCCGTTTTGGGTAAATATCATTTCTTCCGGTTTAAAACCCCACACCCTGAAATCGACGAAGAAATATTTGGCCAGTAATACGAATACAATCAAGCTTGCTACAAATAAAACAAACTTATGCCCAAAGCTTTTGAATGTATAAATGAGATACGTTCCAAGTAAAACCCACACACCGCTCAGTACAGGTGCTCTTAGTGAAACTAATGAGCTGAATGCAAGCCTCATTTCTGTATGTAAAATCAAAAAAAGAAATACTATCCCAGTCCAGTGAATAATCTCCTTAAAGCAGTTGTAATGAACAGGAAGTTTTACATTGTTTCCCGTATCAAAAGTAAGTTTGGCTGGTTTTATTCCCCGTTTCATGACAAAGGCAGAACCAAGCAATGACACAATAACAGTACCAAAAGAAACAATTCTTCCTAAAAGCTCACGGGCATATTCAGGATACCTATCGTATCCAAAAATAAACGGATAACTAATCGGCAAATCATAAGTTATCATTTTTGAAACGATCAGTAAATAGATCGCCATTGCCATCATGATCATAAAATTGCTCTTCAGCTTAAGCCCGCCCCAGAGTACAAAGAAGGCCATTACAGACCAGCAAATAATAATTGTTTCTTTTTCGGTAATAAGCGGAACTGCCCATACAGAAAAGAAACCTGCAAGCGCTATCAGAGCAATGATCAGGGACAAATCATGTGCTCTGCTTTTTAGAAATGCAGCTACATGTATTATGTAAAACACCCCAAGTGCAATAGCCATTACTGCCGGCCATGGCCGCCCCACAGCTTGAAGTATAAGAGTGTAAGATATCGAGGCATAAACTGCTCCATTGGCTAAGAGGTGTAACACTTCAAAAATGGTCGATGTTTCCTTCCTGATAATATTGTAGTAATAGACTATCACAGAGTGCTGAACAAATAATAGAGATAGGAATATTATCACAGACCGAAAGTGAACTTCTGGATCATACCCTCTTAAGCTGCCAAGCACGAGTCCATAGGTAAACAGAAAAGAAAGATAACATAGCAAACGCCAGTTTCGAAGATGCGATATACCTATTACCCCTAACCCAAGCACGAACAGATAAGAATAAAGCACATTGTAAGCAGGCTCTGGAGTTTGCAACATGACAGGGGTTGCAAAACCTCCTATCAAACCAATAACAGCAAGAAGCTGGGAAGAGGTTTTGGCAGCGAGCACTCCGGCACAAAGGGTAACCATACACATCAGGATAAAAGTTACACTTAGGGAAATAAGGTCATACATCGGTCCCGCGGCAAATACCGAAAAATAAAGCGTGGCAATACCTCCCCCTGAAAAGCCCTGACCAAGAACCTGATACCTTTTCTTTTGAAGCAGGAAAATACCCCCACCGAGCATAGATGTTCCTGCTAATATTGCTATTGCGACTCTTCCGGAAGGACCAAGCAGTCCTTTCTCTATAGACCAAGCCAGAAAAAACCCAACACATGCAATCAGTGCTATTATTCCCGTTCTCAAAAGCCAGGTACTTGCCACCGCAAACTCCATCGAAACTCCTTTTCTGCGGTATTCTTCACCTACAACAATCCAGTTCCACATACGGCTTATAACGGCTTCAAAATCTTTTGACAGCTGGGATTCATCCTTGGGAACCGCCGATACAATCTTTTCTACCTCAGTGTCATCGACTCCCTCAAGTTCTTGCACTCCTCTTGAATTCAGAGAGATTTCCTCCAGAAACTCAAACTCATCTAAAAAGTCACTCTCCTGATAGCTTTCATCCTGATTTATTCCCTTCTTTTCACATCCACTTACTGCTTCCATTTCAGTTTGCCTGCTCTCAACAGGCTTTTTGGGAACCTCTCTTATGTCATTTTGTGAGTTTTCCGGAAGTCGAACGGAAAGAAGTAACTCATCGAGCTTTCTGTTTGTTATTTTTAGATCTTCAAGGATATCTTCACAAGTGCTCTTCAAAACTGACTTAAGTTTAAAATAGAATATTATACAGATTATAATTCCTGCAACTGTAACTGTTCCCATTATGTGGCTTCTCCGTTTTCTCCGAATCCGTAACTTTTTCTCTCAGGCTCCGTTCAGCATAGGCTGTATAAATACTGCCTATATCTTCTTATAAACCCTACCACCAAACCTAAAGGAGCGTTTATCAAAGTAAAACCTGCATCGATATGATTCAAGTTCATTGAAAATTCAGTATGGATCCTGCACTATCAGATCGGCCTTGTTAACCCATATACACTCATTCTTTTTAGCATTTCTGGTCACCTATAATGATATTTCCCACTAAAACACGCTCAAAGCCTATTACTATAATATTATACTATTCTGCTTTTAAACAAAATTTTTACTTTTCTGTTTGACAATATTTGAAAAAACACTATATTTGTAATCGTAATACGAATATGTAAATTTTTTCCCTTCCCGACACATTCCCAAAAACACCTATTAACTTCTAAGGAGGCGCTGTCATGCGTATAGCCATTTTCTCGTGGGAATCTTTACATTCAATTAACATTGGCGGACTTGGTGTCCACGTAACTGAACTTGCAGCAGGTCTCGAACGTCGCGATCATGACATACACGTATTTACCCGCCGCAAGCCGGATCAGAACCACTATGATCGTATCGATGGAGTACACTATCATCGCATAGACCATGGCGTAAGTGACAATTTCATCGAATCGATGGATTGGATGTGCAAAGCTATGGCGCACCGCTTTTACGAGGTCACATCTCTGATTGGAAAATTTGAACTTGCACATGCACATGACTGGCTTACCGGAAATGTTCTCAGATATGTCAATGAAGGTTTCGGTACACCTGGTGTTCTCACAATGCACTCAACTGAATATGGCCGCGACGGAAACGTCTTCTATGATGGTTATGCCAGGTGGATCAGGGATACTGAAGCTGCTGCCTGCAATCACGCAAATGTAGTTATTTCGGTAAGCGGATTTCTGGCCGATGAACTTCAGCGTATCTACGGAGTACCTCACTGGAAAATTCACGTAGTACCTAACGGGGTGGGATATGATGCATTTAATGGCTATCTTGAACCAGGGCAGATTAAGTCCCGTTATGGTATAGGCCCACTGGATCCAACCATCTTTGCCGCAGGACGTATGACCACGCAGAAGGGCATGGACCTTTTGGTAGAATCGGTACCGATGGTACTTGGCTATTATCCCTCTGCCAAGTTCATAATCTCCGGTGACGGGCCTGAAAAAGATTTGATTGTTAACCGTGCTAACGAGCTTGGAGTCAACCATGCAATACGTTTCTTGGGAAGTGTGTCAAGAGGAGAGTACTCCGAAATAATGAGATCTGCCGACATTTTGGCTTTGCCAAGCCGAAACGAACCATTTGGAATCGTAGCTCTGGAAGCCTGGGCTGCTGGAAAACCTGTTGTGGCCACTTCTGCAGGCGGACCCAGAGAATTCGTATGGCACAATGTAAACGGATTCCTTGTAGATGCCAATCCAGGTGGATTAGCACACGGTATCGGTTCACTTCTGGCAGATCACGACCACTGTCGTGCGCTTGGGTGTAATGGCCGGGTAGCGGTTGAAGACAAGTTCAATTGGAATACTGTCGCAGGATATACCGAGGGAGTATATCACGCAGCCCTGAACTGATATTTCTTAACCAATATATTGAGATGATTTAATTTGGAAAGGCTGCCATTATTCCTGAGAAGTAAAAGTAGCGCAACAGTAAACAGCCTCCAGTTTTCTTCAATGATTGTCTGCCAGTGACACATGGCAGACAATTTCTTATCTCTTGTTGACTGGCCCGCAATGGTTTTTCTCCTGCTCCCCCAGCCATTTACCAGCCTCACTACGTTACTTTTTACGTCATAATACCATACAACACTTCTGCTAATCGACGGAAAAATATCTGAAGTGGCCGGTTATTCTGTAACGAAAAAGTATATCCTCTAGTTGAGTGCCATTCCCAATATTGTGGTAAATTTTACACCTCTGCTGTCCCTCAACTTTAGTGTCAGATACAATTCCAATATGATCCAGATTTCCAGGCAACTTCCATGTGACAATATCCCCTGGTAAATAATTATCACCGGAATGTGAAATAGTAAGCTCTTTTCCCATTCGCCTGAGATAGGTAGTGATATTTGGTACTCTTCTGTGATCAATATTGGGATCCGGCCTCACAAGCCCCCAATTATCTGGATATTCTGAAAAATTTGCACTCATATCCTCATGAATAAGTTCCTGTAAATCCACTCCCACCGACCTTAAAGCCCTTACCACAACATCCGTGCACACACCACGACTTATGTCCAAATCACCCATAGGGTATTGAAGTGCAACATATGAGGGGTCATAATACCTGGTAAGGGTTGTTTGCATTCGGCAATTCTCGAGAATAACAGTTATTGGATCAGTTTCCTGAGCCGCAGCACTCAGGACAAAAAAAAGCAGCAGTACAGAAACTTTCATAAAACCCCTTCCTTTTGTAGTTACAAAGACTTAATATATGTTTTTATCATGTAAACATAAAGAAAGGATTGTTTATCCACAATTAACCTGACAGGCACGGGTTTGTAACTTCCCGGAGAAAAATAGTCCCAAAAAAACAAGGGAAACATATCAAGAATGAATTTACACCATAGCAAGACAGAAACAGAAACGGACCTTCCCCATCCACGCACTTCTGTTTTATCCAAAAACCCAGTGACATCCCGATCCGGGGCGGTTTAGATGTTTCTTTAATTTCTTTACAAGCTTATTCACCTTCAACCTGGGCAGCTCGTCCCAAACCCAACCTGTTTTTTTCCACTGGCGGTGATACCTTATAAATGAAGCCATGTCAAGAGGATAAGCTTCAGGATCTATCCCAAGCAAAACCTCTCTTACCCCGCATTTTTCAGAAATCTCTTTCCATTGCTCAAGACTAACCTGATCAATTCCTTTTATGCCGTTGGAGAGAAGTGTCAGGTATAGTTCTTCAAACTCTCTATGAGTTGAGAGATATGTCTCTAATCCGGCTGCACTCACACGTGTATTGAATGCTAACCAATATGGTACAGCACCGTTACAAATTGTAAGATAGGGATCTATGAGTGAAAAACACTCACCGATCACTCTTTTTGACACCAGACCGTTCTCTCTGTACCACTCTCTGTAGATACTTGCAGTTGCAGAGGAGAGGGAATCTGGTGAATCATAATCAATATGCACAAACCTATACCCATTAACTTTACAGAATTTTTTTACATCCTCTTTGTAGCCATCGGGAGTTCCCCACTCTCCTTCGGGATACAGGGCATCGGGAACCGGAGTGTTCCATTTACTGAAATTTGAATGCTGCGAATTCAAAAACTTCTCTATCCGAGCCCCGCCCTCATAGTATTCCTTTGGCGCGGTGTCACCATAACCGCCCACCTGGAAAAGGGAACGTTCACCGGTTGAGCAACATGGCCATTTCAATTTACAATCAAAACATATTATCATTCCCCCTGGATTCAGGTTTTCCCTGATAAAGTTGCGGAATACAAAACCCAGCCTCGGTGTCTTGAGACGAAACATCGAAACTATATATTGATGTAATCGGTCCTGAACCGGATCGTGCATCTGATGTACAATAAGATTTTCATTGTTTTTTACCAAAACAGAGGAGATTTGTTTGCCCCGTTCCATACTTCTGATCACTAAATCAGGATCCATCCATTTTCTTGTATATATAAGAGAGGTGTGAGGAAGCCAGGGAATACCACAGGCCGCACACAAGTGCACTGCAGCCCCACTTGAAGACCCTACTGCTATGGCATCATAACGCTTCTGTGGATAGAGCTTAACCATCTGCTGTAATATTGCGTCAATCTTAAGATTGGAAATTTTACCCAGAGGAACACGGTCCAAATAGATGGCCAGCATAAAAAGATACCGTCGCAACAAAAAAGGAACCCTGTTCAGAAGATGAAGTGCAGTATCGGGAATCTCGATTTTTGTGGAAACAGAAGGGAAACTTCTCTGATGGAGACAGTTTGCAAGTGAACAAATCATCGAGTAACAGGAATCGAGTCGAGATATATATGGTAATTTCTTCTCTGAAAACATACATCATCCCGGTTACATCAGCTAAGTCATAACCCCATATGTCGTTTCACTGCCTTAATTAACCTGCAATAGGCATTCCAAATTCAGCCAATTGTAGCGTTAAGAACTCTTTATAAGAGTGTTTAAGTGTTATTTATAATCAGAAAAAATTACACGATAACCGACACGGTATCACATATAACCAATACATGTAGCGTATCTGTTATATTATGTGTGACATATAAGGCCTTAACTTTTTCGCATAGCTCCAGTTTATTTATTTCCACACTAAACAGATACCACAAAATGTTTGACACTGGTAAACATTTTAAACATTTTAAATATGGACAATTAACGGAGGTTACTTCTATGGTCAAGCATATAGTGTTCTGGAAACTCAAAGAAAGTGCGCACGGTAACAGCGCAGCAGAGAATGCAAAAATTATAAAGGAAAAGCTCGAGGCTCTCGGGGGTAAAATAGATGGGCTGATCCATATAGAGGTAGGTCTTGATTTTTCAGCTGGTGAAGCCAGTTGTGATTTAGCGCTGTATTCGGAATTCAAGTCAAAAGAGGCTCTTAGCTATTACCAAGAACACCCGCTTCATAAGGCAATTCTTCCTTTTGTAGCAGAAGCACGCACAGAAAGACGCGTAGTGGATTATGAGAAATAATACTTTAAGGTGACCTCTAAAAATCTATGTTGAAACCGAAAATTCAATTGTTCATTATCAAAATTAATTCAATTAGTTGACATAAGGGGGTTTTGTTCGGGACTTCGGACAAAAAATTGCGATAATGATCCAATATGTGAGGATATAGTTCCCCCTATTTTGTACTGTTTATGCATAGCGAGCCACCGTCTCATATCGAGTAATGTTGTAAACGGTA